>CAUJJY010000081.1 GCA_963205155.1 Candidatus Zixiibacteriota bacterium
CGTTTCAGTCGCAGCCCCCGGTAGCCCACCCGGAGCGAAGCGGAGGGTGGGATTGCCTCTGAGTCGTCTGTTGGAAACGACGTACCATGTCCCACCTTACGCTCCGTGCCACATCCGAGAGTTCCCATTTCCAACCTTTGCTGCAGAAGCACCTGAATACTACTACCAAGCACCGCTTCAGGTGGGCTACCCGATTCTCCCACAGGTGATACTCGTTGGAGTTGCAGCGCTTGGTAGCCCACCCGGAGCGAAGCGAAGGGTGGGACATGCACGAAGTTTTCGGTTTGGTTTGGTTCTACGATGTCCCACCTTCCGCTCTGTACAACATCCACGAGTTCCCATTACCAACCTTTGCCGCAAGAGCACCTGAATACTACAACCAAGCACCGCTTCAGGTGGGCTCCCCGGTCACGGGTGACGCAAAACGGCTTGGACAAGGCTATCTTTTCCGTTGCTAAAATGGTATTCTTGAGCTATGTTTCGATTGAGCAAAAAAGTACCTACTCCAATTGCGAGGCCCGGATGAAATCGATGAAGCTGGTTTGGCTGATTGCGTTTACTCTGGTTTCCTTTTTCTCGGCACAGGCGACTGTCAGACCCGTGCCCGGTCAGTATGCGCGGATTCAGCATGCGGTAGACTTTGCCAATGACGGCGACACGATTTTGATCGCGCCGAACACTTACACGGGTCCCGGCAATCGTGATGTGCTTATTTTGAATAAGGGATTGACGATTATGGGGGCTGGCGATGCTTCGTCGGTGATAATTCACGTCGACGACACAAATTGGTATCGGGCATTTGCGGTGATTGATCCACTATCGGCAGTACGGTTTGAGAATCTGACAATCGAGAAGGCTTCGGGATGGGAGTCGGAATTGCCATACTCTGGCGGATCTGGAATTCGGTTTAGAAACGCAACGGTCGCGATTAACAACTGTCGATTCATCGATTGCTTTGGAATAAGTGGGGGCGGTGCAATGTACTTCGAAGGTTCGACAGTTGGAATTAGCAACTGCGTATTTGATTCTTGTGTTGGGGACCGCGGAGGCACACTTTATTGTGACAGCGCAACTACTTGTACAATTTGGAACTCGAGCTTCACTAACGGTGGTTCGATTGAAGATGGCGGCGCAATATTGGCTGAAGGAGCTACTTTAGAAATTCGCAGCTGTGAATTCATCAACAATTGTGCGCTTGATGGACCTTTTGGTGTTGGAGGCTACGGCGGTGCCATCGATGTACGTTTCGGTGGATCGTTGAAAGTTGATAATTGCAGTTTTCTTCACAATTGGACTTATGCCTACGGTGGTGCAATTCTGATTTCGAATAATAGTGACCTGGAGATTGACAGCTCGTTGTTTGAAGGAAATTTCGTGAAGTGCACAATTGATTTCCAAGGAAACCTGCTAGGCTCCGGTGGAGCGATTTATTTCATAGGTGGCAGTTGTGCTATCAGTTCTTGCAGCTTTGTCGGTAACTTCTCAAGATGTTGGGGTCCGGTCGTGTACATCTCGGCACTAAGCGCGACCGTACATCAATCAATCATTGCGGAGTCCGACACAGGTTCGGCCTTTGGCGGATACGCTGACTTCACATGCTCGGATATTTTCGGGAATGCCGGCGGCGACTGGACCGGCTCAATCGCAAGTCAGCTTGGCCAAAATGGCAATATCTCCGAAGATCCCCTATTTTGCGGTGCATTTCCGGGTGACTATCGCTTGAGCGCGAGTTCGCCTTGCGCGGCTGCTAATGATAGCTGCGCGGTGACGATGGGTTCGGAAGCGGTTGGGTGCGATATTCTCTGCGGCGATCCGAACTTGTCGGGAGCGGTCACGATTTCTGATGCCGTGTTCTTGATAGAGTACATCTTCGCAAACGGCGAGCCGCCGGCCGTCATGCAAACGGGTGACGTCGACTGCTCGGGAACTGTGAATATATCGGATGTCGTGTACCTGCTGAATTATATCTTCTCCGGCGGCCTAAACCCTTGCAATGCATGCCCATAGAGTGGTTCTTGGCAGTCCTGACCGAACTCGCCCTCTCTGAAGCTGCGCCGCAAAATTCCGCTTGACGGTTAGGGCCGGAAAGTTATATTAGGCAACTACCCGGCGCAGGTCGGATAATTGAATTTGATAATTAGGAGGATACCTTGGCTCATAAAAAAGGTTTAGGTTCGTCGAAGAACGGCCGCGACTCGAATGGTCAAAGACGCGGTGTGAAGACCTACGGCGGCGAAGCGATTCTTGCCGGGACGATCATTGTCCGTCAGTGCGGAACGAAGATTCTTGCCGGACGCAATGTCGGCGTCGGCAGAGATAACACGCTGTTCGCGACGATTACCGGTGTGGTCGAGTACGCGCGCAAGGGCCGCGACCGTCGCATCGTGCACGTGTTGCCGTAACTCTCGAAGTAGCGAGAGACAAGATTGAAGCGTCCCGGAAACGGGGCGCTTTTTTTGTGCAATTTCCTTCGTTTCAAAGGGGAACGGGCGCAATTTATTGCTCTTTCCTGCTCAAATAGTGCTCGGAAAAGCCGATATAACTGGTGTACATGGCAACAGAGATTACTACTATCGGCGCCGCTCGGGCAATGCGGCGGAAACGCCAATCCCATATCAAGGAATATGTTGAAGCGGTATTAATCGCGGTGGTGATCGCGGTGATTCTGCGCATGTTCGTGGTGCAAGCCTACCGGGTGTCTTCGGGATCGATGGAGCATACACTGCTTGAAGGTGATTTCTTGTTTGTCAATAAGTTCGCCTATCGCTTTGCCGAGCCGCAAGTAAATGACGTAATCGTTTTCGAATTTCCGATGAATCCGACCAAAGACTATATCAAACGCATCGTCGCCGGACCGGGACAGACTGTCGAAGTCAAAGACAAAGCGTTGATGATTGACGGACAGGTGGTTCCGATGATGGCGGGAATGTTCCACTCGGATCCTGACACGCTGCCGGAGCTGTTCTCTTCGCGGGATCAGTTCGGTCCAATGCAGGTTCCGGCTGATCATTATTTTGTGTTAGGCGACAATCGCGATGACAGCCAGGATTCGCGTTTCTGGGGATTCCTCGACAAAAGCAGGATTAAAGGCAAGGCACTGTTCATCTATTTCAGTTGGGCGCCGGATCCGAAAGCACCGAAAATCGAGTCACCGTACGTGTTTGATTTGTTCTCTTCCGCCTGGTACAACGCCACGAATCTGGATAGGCGACTTCGCGCCGATCGACTTTTCACCGGCCTATAAACACCACTTCCCTATTCCATAATGTCATCGACAGATCGCTTGCGTTGCAGGTGATCGATTCGTATTTTGGGCGTTGATGACAGACACACATCCCAACCCCGCGCGGCGTCAGGTTGCTGACTTCCGGCCCGGTCTATCAACAGTATGAACCAAGTTACCCTTGAGCTGATCGGCATTGCGGCTCTGATATTGCTGAACGGTTTCTTTGCCGGTTCGGAAATCTCGATTCTGTCGGTGCGCAAGAGCCAGCTGCGAAACCTGATTTCGCAGGGCAACCGCTCGGCGAAAAAGATCGCCAAACTGCTGGAACAGCCGGAAGAATTCATCGCGATGATTCAGGTGGGCGTTACCGTGGCTGGAACACTGGCGTCGGTAATGGGCGGAAGCTCGATAGTGCCGCTGCTGATGCCGGTTTTTCAGGATATGGGCGTCACCGTTGAGACGTCCGAGAACTTAGCGGTCACAGCAGTAGTCGTCGTACTTTCGACGTTGTTTCTCGTAATTGGTGAATTGGTGCCGAAATATCTGGCGGTTAGTTTCCCCGAGCAATTGGCACTGGGTGTGGCGCCGGCAGTCTCGATTTTTGCGAAGCTTGCTTATGTGCCGGCGAAGGTGCTAAGCGGTATGGTGCGGCTTATTCTCAAGCCGTTCGGATTGGTTGACCGCAGTGTGGAAGCTGCACATACTGATGAAGAAATCAATCTGATTCTAAGCGAAGGGCATGACCGCGGACATTTCGACAAAGCCGAACGCGATCTGATTGAAGGAGTGTTTGAATTCGCTGACACAACTGTCCGTCAGGCGATGACACCGCGAACAAGAATTGTCGGATTGGATTTGAGCCTCGATCACGAACACATTTTGCGGCGAATTACGGAAGAGGGTTATTCGCGCTATCCGGTATATGAAGACTCGCTGGACAACATCAAGGGAGTCATTCACACAAAAGACGTTATCAGTGTTCTCGTGCTTGGGAAGTTGATTATCATTCATGATTTGATCAGGCCACTGTCGTTTGTGCCTGACTCAAAGATGATTTCGGCGCAGCTGCATGATTTTCAGCGCGACCAGCAGCATATGGCGATCGTGCTGGATGAATTCGGCGGTACCGCGGGTTTGATTACGCTCGAGGATATTCTCGAGGAGATCGTCGGTGAGATCCGCGACGAGCATGATACCGAGCTTGAACCGTTCCTGTTAGTAAACGAACGGCTTTGTCAGGTGCAGGGACAATACCCGATTGAAGATTTCAACAAGCAGTTCGAAGTCGAGTTGGATGAAGAGACGGCAGACACAGTCGGTGGATTCGTGGTTGACCATGTTGGCCGGGTGCCGAAGCAGGGGGAGAAGATTTCAGTCGACGGACTGCAGTTCGAGATAACGGCGGTGAAGGGTCCTCGTATCGAGCGCATGCGCGTGAGAAAAATGCATTAGCGCTGTTACTTCAGTCTGAATCTTACCTCGTAACCAACCCAAACCGTTATCGGCTGTTTATTCTGCATGGCGGGTCGCCATTTCGAATCACGAGCTGCCGCAACAGCGGCCTCTTCAAAGCCGACATTGGCTTTAGAAGGGATTGCCACAATCACATCGATGACATTGCCTTCAGTATTGATAAGTACTTTCAGCCAGACACTGCCTTCGACGTTCGTCTGCCGGGCAATTTCGGGATATCGCACTGCCGGAAAGTGAAGCGCCTTGGGCTGTTCGTCGACAGCAATGAAGCTATCCGGCGAGGGAATGAAATCCGAGATTTCCGGTGCGGAACCAGCAAATACTGCGCCTTCTGGGATTCCGGTGTCACTGATGCTGTGGTAGTCGGCGTGGTCTTCCCTCGTCGCCATTGTGTATTCAAATACAACGGTTGAGTCATCGACAGCTTCAATCGCTGAAAGGTCCGGTAACTTGGGTGGTG
>CAUJJY010000082.1 GCA_963205155.1 Candidatus Zixiibacteriota bacterium
GTCATGAAGGAGAAAGTCTATCTTGCCGTCCTGCAGCAATGGCATGACGCTGGTAATGAAACCATAAGGCGGCAAGTTGGCGAGATCAAGACACACGGTCATAGTATCGCCGGGATTCCAGATCGAGTCGACGCCGGCCGTATGGATCGCCAGCAGTTGACTAAGGCTTAGATGGTAGATACTGGCTGTGCCGGGATAATCGCCAAGCTGCAGATCATCATCCTCGCAACCGGCATTGAACCCTTGCAATCGCAGACAGAGTTTGGCCGACAGGACGCAACACGTCGTGTCGAAGCACTGGTTAAAAGTATGTCCAAAACACTGATTGAAGGCCGGCTGATCAAAAGTGAGCGTCGGCGCGCTCTGACACAGCTCATTCAGAAAAGTCGCCAGTGCCGGAGAAGGTGTCGGGAGTTCAGGCGCGTCTGGCAAAAATTGATCATCCCTGCCCGCCAAGCAGGTGTCGTAGACAAGCGCCGCGCATTTGGAAATGTCAATATTCCCGAAGTCATAACCGGTCATGATTGAATTGTAAAGCGGTTGATAGACGTTGTATTGAATGGTTGACGGGGCCGTTTGAATCCAGCCGGGTTGTTGGATCTCATAGAGGAAATGCAGGTAAGTTGACGCCAGTCCGTAGATCGCGAAAGCGCCGGTGGCATCGGTGGTATCACAGAAAACCCCGTAGTAATCGGTCGTGCAAATGGTCCAGCCGGGGACACCCGGTTCGCCGGGATCGCGGACGCCATCGCAGTCTAAATCTTCATACTTCACACCGTGAAGTTCGCCTTGCGGCGCCGGTCAGCCACCACCGCCGCCGTCGCCGGCAAAGTCGATCTCGGTATTGTTTCGCAAGAGCAGATCGAGATCGCCATCCTGCAAGGCTGCCATGATATTGGTGAGGCCGCGATGCGCGACCGGAAGATTGGCCAGATCGAGTGAGACCGTCATGGTGTCACCCGGGTCCCAGCTAACATCGGCGCCGCCGGTCTTGATTTCAAGGAGCGTACTTAGGCTCGCCCGCCAGATACTTCCGGGGCTTGGCCAGTCACCTAAGATAAGTTCGTCGTCCTGACTACCGCTTGTGGATGCGCGAAGGCGCACTGTTACCACTGCACTAATCGGTCCGCAAGCGCTCCAGCAATTGCTGAAGGTGTGGCCGAAACAAGCATCTGTCGCCGGTTGGTCGAAGAACGCCAGCGGCGTACCGCAAGTAGTCATTGCCGAGTGTAGTTCCGCGCTCGGGGATGAAGGTTCGGGTCCGTTACCGGTGTCGAAACTGTCGTCGGTGCCGCCGGTGCACGAGTATGTCGGAATGGTGTCGCAGGTTGATATCAGCTTTAGTGAGAAATTGCGGTCGGTGAGCACATCGGTTACCACCACCGTTTCCCGATAATCGACCGAGTGTGGTGTCGATTGCAGGAAGCCGGACTGCTGTTGAATCGAGACGGCATAGTCGCCTTCGGCGAGTCCGCCGAAAGAATATACGCCGTCGTAATTGGTCAGGGCTGAATCAAGGACCGGCGGCAAGCCGTTGACGACGCCGCGCAGATAGACCTTCCAGCCGGTCATGGCGGGATCGATCGCCTGTTTGATACCGTCGCAGTCGCGATCGGTGAAGACGAGGCCGGAAACGCTGGCTGCGCCGGCGACCGCCGTTGTGGCGAACATCATTGCCGCCGCCAATAGTAAGCGCCATCGGGTGAGTTGGTAAGTCACGACTCCTCCTGTAGGCGGAGCGACGCCGAACCTGAACACATCATGCTCCGCAAGCTGAATATGAGAATGAATAAGAATTGTGTTGAGACTGTTGAACAACGTTGCCGCAACAATCTACGCTGTTTCAATCATAGTCTATGTCAGGCTATTTTGTCAATAATAAATTTGGCGGACGCCATTGCAGCCATTTGGAGCGAAAGCCGGCGGGAACTGAAGCGGCTCTGGCCGGTTTTGCCGCCTGCCGGGGCGTCAGTTGTCGAGAAAGGGCGCCTAAGTCCCGGCATGAAGATACTTCCCTACAAACATTAAATTTCATTGACTATTAGGTCTAAGTTTGTAATTTTGATGGCAGGCGGCCGCCGGTTCAGCCGCAAAGTGAGACACTTGCGATTGCGGCTGTCAGTGTGCAGAGGTCGGATGGCTGCGGCTGATCTGTTTCTGCTTTGAATTGAAATGTACAAATAACATGGAGTGATCAAGATATGGAAATTTCCCTAAAGGCCGACTACGCCTTGCGTGCAGTGTTGCACATTACACAGGCGACAAACTCAAGACCCACGATTAATGAAATTGCGCGGAGCGAGAAAATCCCGCGCGAGTTTTTGGCGAAGGTCTTGCTCGATCTGACGGAGGCAGGAATCCTGAAGTCATTCCAGGGCGTTAGCGGTGGGTATCAGCTGGCACGGCGCCCGGCGCAGATAACGATGCTGGATGTGATTGAGGCAATTAGTGGTCCGGTCGTGCTCAATCTGTGTGAGCCCAATCAGAAACTGAAAGACGGGACGCCGTCCGCTTCGGCGTTGATGCATCCTTTCTTTGCGTCTCTGGAAAAACAGATGATAGTGATACTCAAGAAGCAGACTTTTGCAAAGTTTCCCGCCAGGTCGAGGAAATAGAGTCAGCGTGATCGGAGTTTGGCCTCCAACCGCCTAAGTTCTGAATAGTCTGAAGACGTGCGGCATTGCGGACTTTGGTGTACCATGTCCCACGTTTCTCGAGTACAATTTGCTCACCGCTACAATATCGAATTGGTCCGAGACTTGTCATTGGTGGATTCGCTTGAATTTACGCATGCAACCCGCCTTCGTCCGGAAGGCAGTTGTCTTCGGTCTGCTCGGTATCTACCTTTATCTTGAGAGCAAACGGGATCCTGATACCGCACCTAACCCGTTGCGTCAGACAGAACTGTTCCCAAAGTGAGCCCACCCCTGCGGGAGGTCTCTTTGTCGGCATATTGCGCAGATCGTGTATTGACAAAACAGAGCAAATAGTCGATTATAATAGCATAGTCACAGCTTTGATTCGCACTTACGAAGGTCGCTTAATGGGGGTAGTCTCATCAAGCGACTTTTTTATTGTCTTTTCTGTCAGTCGGATTAAGTGGTGGACCGCTTTGCGACTTAATCCGACGCCCAGAGTAAAGTTCCAATCGGAGGTTGGCAATCATGAAGAAGTTAGAAGTGCAGCGTCTCAAATCGATTGTCCTGGCACTGTCGTGGTTCTTGATGTTGATGCTGATTATCGGGGCCGGTGAACGGAGACCAGAATCCGGGTTGTCTTTATCCGGGCAACAGCAGAGTGCCTCTGGAGATCAGGCGCAGCCACGTTATCGTTGTGAAGATAATCTCATTGAGCTGATTTTTACGGCGGACAGGGTCGTGCGCCTGCGCGAGGGTGTCCCGGTTGACCTTTCGGGAAAGACGCTGAATGGCGTTGATCAGGTATTGACTGCGCGCGGCGCCATCGAGTGGCGACGCAGTTGCGAGGTTGCGGAAGAGATATTGGACCAGCTACAAGTTTCGGGCGAACAAAGCTCGGGTCAGGAAGTTCACAATCTCAACAATATCTATCGTGTCCGTATTGAACAAGGTCATGATATCTGGCAATTGTGCAGTGATCTCGAAGCTTTGCCCGAGATTCTGTGGGCACGGCCAGTTCCGAAACCGACACCATTGCCGATGATTCCGCCGCCATTTGACACCGGCCAAGGATATCTTCGTCCAGCAAGCGCAACACCCACCGGTATTGATGCGCAGTACGCGTGGACGCAGACGGGTGGCAACGGCGCCGGTGTCACCGTTTGCGATCTTGAGTACAGCTGGAATTACAATCACGCCGACATATCAAAGGCGAATGGTTCACAGATCAACGCGAATGTGGTCGATCCTTTCAGCGACAATAATCACGGCACTGCCGTAATCGGCATCCTATGTTCCGACAACAATGGTTGGGGAACAACCGGTATCTGCTATGGAGCCGGCCTAAAAACCTGCGGGACCTTCTACGGCAGTCCGACACCGAGTTGGAACGTTGCGGGTGCTATCGCCTTGGCGATCACCCAGCTCAATCCCGGGGACGTGATTCTCTTAGAGCAGCAATGGGATTACAATGCTGTCGGGCAGTACATCCCAATTGAGTGGTGGGGCGATGTGAACAACCAGAGTTGGAATCCGGTGTTTACGGCAATTGTGAACGCCGTGAGCAACGGTATTCACGTTATCGAAGCCGGCGGAAACGGCGCCTACAATACAGATATGCTAAACTGGCATCCCAATGGGTCGGGAGCGATTATAGTCGGTGCGGGTGGAGTATATGCTGGCGGGTCTTTTGCCGAGGGCAATCTCCAGCGACTTTCCTTCTCCAGCTATGGCGCCCGCTATGACCTTCAGGGTTGGGGCGAGAATGTTGTCACCACCGGCTACGGCGCCCTTTATAGTTCTGAAGGATCAACTATGCCTACACCGATACATTTGCCGGTACGTCTAGCGCATCTCCGATAGTCGCCGGAGCGGTGGCAAGCTGTGTCGGCCACTGGAAAGGAGTTGGAGGGCACGGATGGACGCTAACTCCCGGCGTATTGCGGACGGTCCTTAAGAACACCGCAACGGCGCAAGTCACACCGCCTGCGGGAAACATCGGCGGCAGGCCAAATCTGCAGGCAGCTTTTGCGTACATCTCGACTTCTCCGGAGTGGAACGATGTCACACCTCGGCCATTGTCGCGTTATGGATCGATCG
>CAUJJY010000083.1 GCA_963205155.1 Candidatus Zixiibacteriota bacterium
TGGACGAGCATTGCGTCATCAAGGAAAGTTAGACGAGGCCGAACAACTCCTGCGCGAGTCCCTTGCGACCAGACGAATGCTGTTTGGCGACACACACGAAGATATAGCTCATAGTCTGAATAATCTTGGTAGGCTGCTCTATAACCGTCGAGATTTTGTTGCTGCGGAACCGATGCTGAGAGAGTCGGTTGAGATTACGGCCCGCATCCGCGGTGAGTACCACGCCGAGACGGCCGCCGCTCTCGGAGCGATGGGTGGCTTGATGATTGAAATGGGCAGACTCAATGAGGCTGAATCCACCTTCATTCGCGCACAACGAATAGTGAGGAAGCTATTCGGTGATGAACACGTCCACGCAGCCGGTCTCTTGTCCAGCGTGGCTGACATCGCTTACCGCAAAGGTGAGTACGCTCGCTCTGATTCTTTGTACCGGCGCATTGACCGCATATTTCGAACTAACTTTTCGGAGTCTCACCCACAGCTCGCTGTGCCGGCCAACGGAATCGGTCGTAACTTCATGGCTATGAATCAACCTGAGTCCGCGAGAGTCTATCTTGAAGAAGCTCTCGACGTTCGTAGAAAATCCTTAGGGAATGAGCATTGGCAGACGGGCATTTCGATGACAAACTTGGGTGAGTCGATTCGGAATCTGGGCAATTGGGCGGAGGCTGAGCCATTGTTGATTGAAGGATTTAGACTTGTTTCCGTTCAATTTGGTGATGCCGATATGCGGACGAAGCGAGCTGCGAAGACTCTGGTAGAATTGTATCAAAGTTGGGGCAAGCGCGATCAAGCCGCGAAGTATCTGCTGATTGCCGAGCAGTAGCCAAAACGAAAACGAGCCGCGACTTAGTGGTTCGCGGCTCGTTTGAGGTTTACCGAATGAGTAGCGGGCTAATTAACTTAGTATTTCCACTGTCCGCGTACGACGATCTTGACTTCATTAGAGCCAGTCAGTGTGGCCGCGAAGGTTGTCGCTTCGTCGTTCTTGTAGAGACTGGAAGCATTGAAGTTGATAGTCGCCATCAATTCGTTCGTGAAGACTTCCTTGTCCCAAACTTGAACCGTCAGTTTGTCGACGAATAGGTAAGTTAACGGGAGGTTTTTTCCGAGTAACACACCGGTTTTGGTGAATGTCTGGTTTGAAGTTGCAGACACGTTTTCGCGAACATCTGAAGTGAAGTCGTTGGAGCTCGCACCGTTTCGTTTCATAGTTACGAAAACGTCGGCTTTCTTCCAGGCGTTGATTAACTCGGTTGGATCCCAATCCTTGTTCTTGAATTTTGAGACTTCAATGCTGGTGATAACGATGCTGACTGGTTTCTTAACATCCGGCGCCGGCTCTTCGCCGGGACCTGCTGGGTTGCTGTCGGAGCTGCAGCCAACGAACATGACGAGGGCAAGTGTCATCGCGGCGAACAACTGCACCATCCGGGTGTTTTTGATTGATTGATTCAACATGACTTTCTCCTGATAGAAGGTGTGAATTGTTTAATAAGCTTCTCACCCCAGAACGCGCAGGAATTGGCTGGAAGTGATAACGAGAAAGTCGACTTTTCGGAAAATTCTTTGTTAGCTCTACCTGCAAGCTAGTCTGCATTCACGCAACTTACTATCAGTCAAGTGATTGCCCAATATTCCCTTAATGAGGAACTTCTTGGTTTCAACTGTACCAATTGGTAAATTTGACCGCTAATCTCGGATTCTTCGCTTGAGGAATCCGAATTTCCCGAGGTGATTTGATGAAGTATCTGCCACAATTATTTGCCAACAACCGAGAATGGGCGGAGAAAATGACTGCGCAGGATCCGGAGTTCTTTCGACGGTTGGCGGCGATTCAGTCGCCGGAGTACCTTTGGATTGGCTGCTCCGACAGTCGTGTCCCGGCCAATCAGATTACAGGTCTGAATCCGGGGGAGGTATTCGTCCATCGTAACATTGCCAACATTGTTGTCGCTGATGACACAAATTGCCTGGCGGTAATTCAGTTCGCCGTGGATGTACTCAAGGTCAAGCACATTATCGTGTGCGGCCACTATGGATGCGGTGGTGTGAAGTCGGCGCTGCTTGACGAGTCTCTCGGCATTGTCGATGAATGGCTGGTGCACATCAAGAAAGTTCAGAGCAATCACCTTGCAACATTGAATGAATTGCCGACCGTCGCGCAACGCTGGAGTCGTCTTTGCGAACTCAATATTATCGAGCAGGTGGTAAACATCTGTGATACTTCTATTATTCGAGATGCCTGGAGCCGCGGACAAGAAATCGATATCCACGGCTGGATATATGATCTGCATGATGGGCTCCTGCGCGATCTTGAAGTATCGCTGGACAGACCAGAACGGCTCAAACAGGTTTACGCCGAAGCACTCGACAAGATTCGCAGTTCAACCTAATCACCTATGCGAGTGGCTTCTTGGTCTTCCCCACCCAATCCGGAGCCGTGTCGATTCTCTGCCTAAGCAGAAGATTCAATTGAGCCGCATGGTGCTGGACGTGCCGCATGTTGTACAGCAATAGTTCAACATTGGACAAGCCGGGACGCTTTGTTCCGCAAGGTTGATGCATATTGTCATCCGTCAATCCTTGAATAGCGACACGGCACCTGTTCCGGCCATACTCCAAATAGGTCAACAATTCAGCCGGTGAGTATGCGCGAGGGGGTATGACACCGGCGGGATCAAGCTCCTCCAGTCCGAACGGTGCGGGCGGTGAAAACTCGATGCCATCTTCTGTGAGATAGAAGTCGAGCCAAAACAGGGTATGCGAAGCAATATACCAGACTTCTGATGGTTTAGAGAGCTTGCCCCAGACCTCGGGTGTGCACGCGCGAATGGCGTTTTCGAGCATGTCGATACTGGCGCCAAACTGCTGCCAGATAGTCGTTTTCCATACTGTAAGCATTACTGTCTCCCATGTCTAAGAATTGTTTTGCCCTACTATTGCGGCAACGAGCAAATTTGTCAATCGCATTCGTACAGCTTGTCGACCGCCAAATCGTTTGCGCAAGAGTCCACGATACGGTAACTTAGCTGATGCGTAATGCACTCAAAACCGCGCCGGCATATCCGGGGCACGTCAAAACAGAGGTCATCATGGGAAGTAGATGCAAATTTCTGGTCGGATTAGCCGCCGTCGCGGCACTTGTGTTCTTATTCAGCTGCGGCAAGAAGGAAAACGAGGGGACTCAGCAACAAGGGGCAGGCGCAAAGTTCACCATTGGCGTCTCATTGCTAACGCGAACTCATCCATTTTACCAAGATTTGGAAGCCGGACTTCAAGAAGCCGCGAAGGCAGCGGGCTATGAGCTCTTAATCAATGCCGGCGAATTTGATGTCGCCAAACAGAAGGACCAAATACAGGACTTCATCGTACGCAAAGTGAACGCAATTATTGTCTCGCCCTGCGACTCCAAATCGATCGGCACTTCGATCAAAGCGGCGAATGACGCAGGGATTCCGGTCTTTACCGCTGATATTGCATGCCTTGCGGAAGACGCGAAGATCATTACGCATGTGGCTTCGGACAATATTGAGGGCGGGCGACTGGCGGCGCAGGCCCTCGCACAGGCAATCAACGGCCGCGGCAAGGTTGCGATTATCGACCATCCCGAGGTTGAGTCGGTGATCCAACGAGTCAAGGGATTCGAAGAAGAAATCGCCAATTATCCCGACATTGTCGTGGCGGCAAAGCTCTCGGGGCGCGGCATGAAAGATCAGGCGTTTCGTACAACAGAGGATATCCTTCAATCTCACCCCGATTTGGCGGCGGTATTTGGCATTAATGACGATTCGGCGCTTGGTGCACTCGCGGCGATAGAAAAAGCGGGAAAGCTGGGCACGGTCAAGATCATCGGATTTGACGCAGTTCCGGAGGCACGGGCGGCAATCAAAGACGGAAAGATCTATGCGGATGTAATTCAAAGACCGCGCGAAATTGGATTGAAGACGATCGAGGCAATACGGACGTATGCCGCCGGTGGAACGGTCGAACCAATGACCTTGATTCCCTGTGCCCTATTCACCCAGGCCGATGCCCAATAGCGATAGTTGCCTCCTGCGAATGGCGGGGATCAAAAAGAACTTCCCCGGTGTCATCGCACTTGCCCATGCCTCGTTTGACTTGAAAGCAGGCGAAGTGCATGCACTGGTTGGCGAGAACGGTGCTGGCAAGAGCACGCTGATCAAGATTCTCACCGGAGTACAAAAACAAGACGGCGGCACAATTGAACTGTACGGATCCCCGATCAGTTTCGACTCACCCCAAGAAGCACAGCGTGGCCAGCTTGCCACTATTTACCAAGAATTCACCCTGATTCCCGCTTTGAGTGTTCGCGCGAATCTGTTTCTGGGGCGCGAGAAGTCTCGATCGGGATTTCTCGACTCCAAGGGAGAGTCTGCGCAAGCAGGAATTATACTGGCGAGACTTGGATTGCATATCGATGTCGAAACGCCGGTGGCAGAGTTGACGATTGCCCAGCAGCAATTGGTTGAAATCGCCCGTGCATTGGCGAGCGACGCCAAGGTCCTGGTCATGGACGAACCAACAGCCGCACTGACTCCGACAGAAGTCAAAGCACTATTCGTCGTGTTGCGGGAACTTGCGGAGCAAGGGATTGGGATGATCTTCATCAGTCACCGCCTCAATGAGATTTTCGAGATTGCCGACCGGATTACAGTTCTACGCGATGGAACAACAATTGCCACGCGAGCGACATCGGAGTTTACGAGACAACAGCTCATTGAGTTGATGGTTGGACGCTCCATCGAGGATGAGTATCCCAGGGCAATGACCAAGCCGCAAGCGACTGGTCTTGAGGTTCGCAATTTGGGAGCTGGCATCGTTCGTGATGTTTCATTTACTGCACACCGTGGCGAGATAGTTGGAATCGCCGGCTTGATGGGAGCAGGGCGGACGGAAGTTGTTCGGCTGATTTTCGGCGCAGACAATCGTGAGAGCGGAGCAGTCTTGCTTGACGGAAAGAACGTAATGATCGGATCGCCACGCGAGGCGATAGCCAATGGAATCTGCCTGTTAACCGAAGACCGAAAGACACAGGGATTAATCCTCCGGGCGGCCGCAAGGGACAACTTTGCGCTCCCCAATCTCACAACTTGGTCGAGACTCGGGTTCATCAACAAAGCAAAGGAATTAAGCCGGTTTCAAAAACATGTAGTGAATCTCAAGATTCGAATCTCGGACCCGGAACAACTTGCCGAAAATCTCTCCGGCGGCAATCAGCAAAAATTGCTGGTCGCAAGGTGGCTGGAGACAAACTCGCAGGTTGTCATTTTTGACGAGCCAACGCGCGGAATTGATGTTGGTGCCAAATTTGAGATGTACTTACTGATTGGCGAGTTGGCATTGCAGGGCAAGGTTGTGATTGTGGTGTCCTCGGAATTACCAGAGCTACTGGGGATTTGTGACCGAATATTGGTGATGCGGCGCGGACAGCTGGCCGGAGAGATAACCGACGTCAGGTCAGCGAAGCAAGAAGACGTAATGGCTCTGGCAGTCTGACAAAGAGAGAGTTCGGTGAGAACAAACGAATGAACAGCAGCAGTGTTTCTGATCGGGCGCGATTAAAGCGATGGATATCAGATTATGGTATGCTTGGCGTCCTGCTGTTGTTGTGTGTCCTATTTTCGATTTTGACACTCGACGAACAGTTTCCCACCGGCAAGGCAGCCGCGGAATCGGTATATGAGACGCAACTCTACCGGTTACCGGCATCAACGAAAGTCATTGCGGTTGGTTCCAGCAGCGCGCAAGATAGCCTCTTCACGCTTGAAGTGTCCAAACGAATCACTAACGCCACAGTTGACGTTGTCAACGGCGACCCGCAGGTGATTCGCGCATTTCTGGAAAAGTCCGTGAGCTCGTCCGGCGACCGCTTGGTGATAGCGACGACGAATGCCGTCGCGTCGGTCGTAACGGCGATCAAGTCGCAGGTAGCTTCGCTGCAATCGGCGGAAATTGTATCTCCCCTATCCCGGCGCTGGCCAACCTTCTTGTTGGCCGAGAACATTCGCAATGTTGCCAATCAAATCACTGTGATTGCGATCATCGCAATCGGAATGACAATCGTCATCATCACCGCAGGCATTGATCTATCGGTCGGAAGTCTTATTGCATTGTGTGCCGTGATTGTCACCTGGCTGATAGGTCAGTGGGGAGCGGAGTCTGCGGGAACAGGCGCAATGCTCGGAGCGGCGGTGATTGGGATAGTACTATGCGGCGTTGTTGGTGCGTTCAGCGGATTGATGATCACGCGCTTCCGGATACCGCCATTTATCGCAACGCTCGCCATGATGCAGGTTGCGGCGGGAATCGGATACATTATATCACAGGGGCGGCCAATTTATCAAATCCCGGAAAGTTTCATCTGGTTGGGACGCGGAGTTGATCCGCTTTTCGGTATTCCGACCGCAGTGATTTTGATGATCGTGTTATATGCAGTGGCTCACGTGATAATGTCGCAGACAACACTGGGGCGCTACATTTATGCGGTCGGCGGTAATCCCGAGGCTGCCCGGCTGGCGGGAATTCGCGTGAACGCAATATTGCTTTTCGCATACACAATATGTGCAATGCTCGCCGGACTTGGCGGTGTATTGATGGCGTCACAACTCAAGAGCGGCGCACCGACGTATGGTTTATCCTATGAATTATATGTCATAGCCGCTGTCGTTGTCGGCGGGACAAGCCTTTCCGGCGGCGAAGGACGAATTCTCGGTACCTTGATTGGGGCATTGATTATCGGCGTGATCCAGAATGGTATGAATTTAGTGAATGTAGAGAGCTACACGCAGAAAGTAGTGCTTGGGCTCGTCATTCTCGGGGCGGTATTATTGGACCGGCTCAAACAGCGACGGATGGCATCGGTGCGGACTTGAGGCAGATTGACTTTGATGAATTAGAATTCGGTTTACTGATAGGGATGGGAATATGACCAAACACAAACTTCTGCAGGCAGCCGCATTGACGCTGCTGCTGTTTACAACGACTTTCGCGCAGGCGACAGATTCCAAACAGCCGGAGTTGAAGGTTGTCGGCACGGCGCATCTTGACACGCAGTGGCGCTGGACGATTCAGAATACGATCAACGATTTTGTGCCGCTGACGTTTCGGGAGAATTTCAAGCTGATGGATATCTATCCGGACTACGTCTTTAGCTTTGAGGGTTCGTTCCGCTACAAACTCTTCCGTGAATACTACCCGGATGAGTATGCCAAGCTGAAAAAGTACGTCGATTCGGGGCAGTGGCGCGTGACCGGAAGCTGGGTCGATGCGGTGGATGTCAACATTCCGTCGTTCGAATCACTGGTGCGGCATAATCTGTACGGCAACGGATTCTATAAGAAGGAATTCGGCAAAACGAGCCGCGATATCTTTCTTCCCGACTGTTTCGGCTTTGGGTATGCGTTGCCTTCGATAGCGGCACATTGCGGATTGAAGAGTTTCACGACGCAGAAGCTCACTTGGGGCTCGGCAGTTGGTGTGCCGTTTGATATCGGCCTGTGGCAAGGGGTCGATGGGTCAAGAATAATTGCGTGTCTGGATGCCGGGAATTACACCGGCAAGATCAAAGGCGACTTAAGCCGCGACACAACCTGGCTGCGCAAGATCGCGAAATCGGGTGAGACAACGGGATTGCACGCGGGATACACCTATTTCGGTACGGGCGACACCGGCGGCTCGCCGGAGTCGCTATCAGTCGATTGGCTGCAGAAGTCAATCAAGAGCGATGGGCCAATTAAAGTCACCTCGATTGGCGCTGACGATTTAGTGGATTTGGTGAACAGCGCCGATCAAAGCAAACTACCCGTTTATAACGGCGAGCTATTGATGACGCGGCACGGCGTGGGATGTTACACCTCGCAAGCAGCGATGAAACGCTGGAACCGCAAGAATGAGCTACTGGCGGATGCGGCCGAGCGCGCATCGGTGATAGCGCACCTGACTGCCGGTGTTCCCTATCCGGCAGACTACTTGCGCGACACATGGGAAAGATTCTTGTGGCATCAGTTCCACGATGATCTCACAGGCACAAGTATTCCGGAGGCATATGAGTTTTCGTGGAACGATGAGATACTGTGCCAGAATCGTTTTGCGGGAGCACTGGAGAATGCAGTCGCCTCGTCAGCCCCCCTGCTCGATACGCGAGTAGAGGGAACTCCCCTCCTTGTGTTCAATCCAGTTGCGCGGGAGCGGCAAGACTTGATTCATGGCCGTGTCTTGATACCCGGTGATCCGCCGTATGTTCGAGTGTATTCTCCAGAGGGTAATGAAGTTCCATCACAAAGAGCCGTTAAGGGCTACTTTAGCAGCTTACCCACCTTCATGTTTATCGATTCCACTTTGCCATTGAGCTATTCGGTATATGACGTGCGAGCATCACAGACTCCCTGCGACTTGGCGACCGATTTGCAAGTAACGCCTGCCTCAATTGAAAATAGCCGCTACAAACTGGCACTGAACTCCAATGGCGACATTTTATCGATCTTTGACAAGAAGTTGCAACGCGAATTACTCACTGCGCCGATACAGTACCAACTGCTCTTCGACAAACCGCGTCAGTGGCCGGCTTGGGAAATTCAGTATGAGGATATCATACTGCCACCGCGCGCTGTGTTAAACTCACCAGTTGAGGTGAAGATCATTGAGCAGGGACCAGTGAGAGCGGCAATTCAAGTTGTCCGCAAAACCGATGTTTCGACATTTACAACTATCATCAGCATGACTTCCAACAGCGACCGCATTGAATTCAAGAACGAAATCGATTGGTACGAGAAGGAAACTCTGCTCAAAGTTGCGTTTCCATTGACTTGTGCCAATGACAGTGTGACTTACGACCTCGGACTGGGGGCAATCAAGCGCGGTCTCAATACAAAGCAGAAATACGAAGTGCCTGGGCACCAATGGGCGGATATGACTGACCCCTCGGGCGAGTACGGCGTCGCTATTTTGAACGATTGCAAGTACGGATGGGATCACCCGGAAGCGGGAGTCCTGCGCTTGACCTTGATTCACACTCCCGGAGTGTTTGATAACTGGAATTGGGTCGGTGATGAAAAGTCACAGGATATGGGGCATCACGAGTTTACCTTTGCGATTTGCGCTCATAAAGGCGATTGGAGCGAGTCCGATATCCCCGAACAGGCGGCGCGACTCAACCAACCAATTGTGAGCTTTCTTCCGGGAAACCAATCTGGGACTCTGGGCCGGAAGTTCTCATTTCTAAACATCAATGCAGAATCGTCCGGAGACAACGTATTCGTCAACGCTGTCAAGATGTCAGAAGCAGGCGATGAATTGATCGTCCGAGTTAAGGAAACCAAAGGCAAAACAGCGAATGCCGCCAAGATCAATTTCGCATTTCCGATCGAGTCGGCGCGCGAAGTGAACGGTTTTGAAGACCCGGTCGAAGCTGCGACAATCAGCGGCAGCGCGCTGGAATTCTCTTTGACACCATATCAGCCGAAGGCGTTCGCGGTGAAACTGAAGACCAACGCGGCAGACGACCTGCCGGCTGTAAAATGGCTGCCGGTGGCACTTCCCTACAATCTTGACGCGATCAGTCTCGACAGCGACCGCAAGGACGGCAATATCGACGGCAAAGGCAATAGCCTGGCGGGAGAGTTGATTCCAGATACACTGACTTATCGCAATCTT
>CAUJJY010000084.1 GCA_963205155.1 Candidatus Zixiibacteriota bacterium
AGTGAGCTGCTATTTAGACAACTCTCGATTTGTCAAATTCTTGTGCAAGGATGCCGTAGATGAGGTCATCATAAAGCGTGCCGTCGACATTATGGTGCTGGCGCAGGCGGGCCTCGAGTTTGAAACCGTGGTGTTCGAGCAGGGAAATGGAGGCCACATTAAATGCGCCGGTTTGGGCGTGAACGCGATTCAGTTTTAGTTCGGTGAAGAGAAAGTCGAGCAGTAGGGTTAGGGCATCGGAGGCATAGCCTTTGCCCCGATAGTCCGGTCCGATGAGATAGCCGATTTCCGCAGAGCGGTTGCGCGAGTTGACATTGAAATAGCTTATTCTGCCCACGAAAACGTCATCTTCGATGCGTCGGATGGCAATGCGCTTCGGTGCATTGGCTCCGGGTGGTGCGTGAAAGCGCTCGAGGGTCTCTTCCAGCGTCATTGGATCAACCGGCCAGCAGGTCATTCGTTCGGGAGGGGAGTTCCAAAACCAGTCATAGAATTGGATGACATCGGTTTCGGTCATTTCGGTCAGTTTGATCCGGAGGCCAAGAATATTGATCGGTAACATCTATTAATGATATGCAGGGCTTGGCTGCTGCGCAAGCCCGCAATGTGCGACTTCGCAAGTGTTTAAAATTAACTCCATGAACTCTACTTTGTGATTGACACCTAAAGACGCCGTTTGTATATTACCAGTAGGTTAAATAACCACGAGGATTATGCAATGATTTCGCAAGATCGTCTTAGTTCAACGTTTTCGGCTCTGGCCGATCCGACGCGTCGGGGCATTCTGGCGACTTTGATGTCAGGAGAGGCGTCGGTGCAGGAGCTGGCTGCTCCTTATGCCATGAGCCTGCCGGGGATCTCCAAGCATCTCAAGGTGCTGGAGAGGGCGGGACTGATTGAGCGCAGTCGTGCCGCCCAATGGCGACCATGCCGGCTAAAGGCGGGACCGCTGAGAGAAGTTGCTGAATGGCTGGAGCATTACCGCGTCTTCTGGGAAGCGAGTTTCGACCGATTGGACGACTACCTGCGTGAACTGCAAATGCAAAGAAAAGCAAATGTTACCTCAAATATCAGAACCGCGCGGACAACAAAAAGCTCCGCGAAGCGGAGGAAAAGTGTCAAAAGAAAATAAAATCACTGCAGGTCCCGACCTCGTCATAACGCGGATCTTCGATGCACCGCGGGAGTTGGTTTGGAAAACCTGGACCGACCCCGAGCACGTCAAACGCTGGTGGGGACCGCGAGCCTTCACTGCTCCGGTTATCAAAATCGACTTTCGTGTTGGCGGAAAATTCCTTGGCTGTATGAAAGGCGAAGACGGCAAAGAGTACTGGAGTACCGGCACCTATCAGGAAATCGTTCCAACGGAACGAATTGTCTGCACTGATAGCTTTTCAGATGAGCACGGGAATATTGTCCATGCGTCCGCCTACGGAATGGGCGACGACTGGCCGGACGAAATGTTAGTCACCGTCACCTTTGAAGATCTGGGCGGCAAAACGAAGTTAACACTGCGCCACTCCGGACTACCGGTTGGCAAGATGGAAGATATGGCCGGCTCCGGCTGGAACGAGTCGCTTGACAAGTTCGTCGAAGCTCTGCAGTAGGTAGAATCAGATGAAGAAAGCAACATCAACAACGAGAACTGGTGCCAAAAGTGCGAACGTTGCGAGCGTGGATGACTACCTTGCGTCGCAACCGAAGGAGATGCGTGTTGCGCTTGAACAATTGCGGGCTGCCATAAGGTCTGTGGTACCCGATGCTGAAGAAGTGATCAGCTATCAGATTCCGACATTCAAGCAGCAGGGGTCATTAGTTGCATACGCTGCATTTGCCAAACACTGCTCGTTTTTCGTGATGAGCCCGCCGCTAATGGAGAAGTTCGCGAGAGAATTGGCGCCGTATGAAATAGCGAAAGCGACAATTCGCTTCGCACCAGATCGACCGCTGCCGGCGGCGCTGGTGAAGAAACTCGTGAAGGCGCGAATCAAAGAAAATGAGGCAAGGAAGACGAAGTGAAGAGGCTTCGGCGCTGCGTCGTGTGGTGCAATGAAAATCAATCAGGAGAAGGTTCATGAACAGAGAAAATGCCATTCAAATTTCGTATCTGCTCTTGCGCGTCGTTACTGGACTGCTGTTTTTTCAGTCGGGATGCGTGAAGACGTTCGGGTGGTTTGGCGGGATGCCGGGACAACCGGGCGAGACAGTGCAACTGCTGTCGCAAATCGGCATTGGCGCCTGGATGGAGGTGATCGGCGGTATAGCGATTATGCTTGGTCTGGGAACGCGAATTGTTGCTTTCTTGCTGTCCGGTGAAATGGCGGTTGCGTACTGGCAGTTTCATGCGCCTGGCGGTGCGTGGCCGGTTGTCAATCACGGAATCCCAGCGGTGCTATTTTGCTTCATCTCTTTGTTCATGGCCGCCTATGGTGGCGGTGATTGGAGTCTCGATCGATTGATCAAAAATCGCCGTGGCGCACATCAGACCAAACCGATAGAAGGAGCCAGCTGATGAAACAGATCACTCATTACTCTAATCCATCGGATCGCGAGATGGTATTCGTCAGAGTATTCGATGCGCCGCGCGAACTCGTTTGGGAGGCATGGACAAGGCCGGAGCACGTTGCTCAATGGTGGGGTCCGACCGGGTTCACCAACACGATTCATGAAATGTATGTCAGGGCAGGCGGGGTTTGGCGACTGACGATGCACGGACCGGACGGAGTCGATTATCCCAACAAGATCGTCTTTATCGAAGTCGTCCCACCGAAGCTGTTAAGTTACCTGCATGAAGGCGACGACGAAATTAGCTTCAATGTTACAATCAACTTCGATGTCGAAGGTACAGGTACCAAGTTGACAATGAAGATGGTGTTTGAATCGAGCGAAGTGTTGAAACGTGTTGTCGAGGAGTATGGCGCGGCTGAAGGCGCAGTCCAAATGACCGAGCGGCTGGAGCAATTCTTAAAACACCACCAGGTACTGAACTAAAATGCGGCGACTAGTCTTATCAATGATGGTCTCGGTAGACGGCTTCACCGAAGGCGAGAACCGGGAATTGGATTGGCACGTCTGGGACGACGAACTCGAGCGGCATATGACGCAGTTTTTCACGACGGTTGATACGATGAGAGTCGGAGGCGTCGCCTATGAACTGATGATCTCGTATTGGCCGACTGCAACCGACAGCATCGCACCGCAAATGAATAACCTGCCCAAGTTGGTTCTTTCAAATACACTGCAATCTCCAGAGTGGAATTCGCGGGCAATCAAAGGTGACATCGCCGGTGAAATTAATCGCTTGAAGCAACAAGACGGCAAAGACATGGTCGTCTTTGGCGGCGCGGGTGCTGCACAGACCTTGATGGAGCTTGGGCTGATAGACGAGTACCAGTTAATCGTCAATCCGGTGATACTCGGCGCCGGAAGGCCGTTATTCAAACCCGGCAGCAAGAAGGTGAACTTGAAACTTGTTGATACAGTTGCCTTCAGATGCGGCAACGTGAAGCTCTATTATCAGCCGGTATAAACAGAAGGGAGAACACCATGAAGGGCTACATCGACCTCTACTTGTTGGCAATTCCAAAGAAGAACTTAGCAGCTTACCGCAAGATTGCCCGGATATTTGGAAACGTGATGAGGGATCACGGCGCTCTGGAGTACCGTGAGTTTCTCGGCGTAGACCTCAAATCGAGTCCTTGCCTTGGTTTTCCAGACATCTACAAGCCCAAGAAGGGCGAGGTGCTGATCTCTTCCGCTGTGGAGTTCAACTCGCGCAAACATCGCGACAAAGTCAACATGGCCGCCATTAATGACCCGCGAATGCAGAAGGTGATGAAGAACAAGCCGCTCTTTGACGTGAAGCGAATGGTGTCCGGAGGATTTGCGACCTTTGTGAAGATGTAATCAGGAGGCCTCCGCCTTTCGGCTTGACAAATAGTGCGTCCGGGTTATCTTGGACTATATTAACCCATAATTATCCCAGCCACAGATATTTCTTCGCCAGACCCTGGGATTAAGTTGGCACTTAGGCTCATGCACCCTCCGGAGGAATTCATGCGGTCACGAACGGTATCGCTCTTTTTGCTTGCCACGATAGCGGTCGCGGTATTTGCATCCACCACATCAGCGTTTGTTCCATCACAGGTAAGTTACCAGGGACGCCTGACCGACGCAAACGGATTGCCGCTGACGGACACGTTGAGTATCAAGTTTTCAATTTACAACAGCTCCGGTGGGGGGATAGCGCTCTGGACGGAGACCCAGCCTGCGGTGCCGGTAATTGGCGGCATATTCAACGTCTTTCTTGGTGCCGTTACGCCGCTCGATCAGTCAGTGTTCAACATTAACACGGTAATAGACCGCTTTCTCGGGATCGGCGTGGGCGGCGCGGCTGACCTGCAGCCCTTACAGAAGATCGTCGCCGTCCCGTATGCGTTTCGGGTTCAGACAGTTGATGACGCATCCGGCGGGCATATCACTTCGGCCGTCAATATCGGTGACAATAACACGCTGACTAACGGCATATTTGTCGCCGGATTTGAGAATTCAGCGACGGGAAGTCAAAGCGTTGCTGTCGGAGGAAGTGGAAATATTGCGAATGGAAGTGTCGCGTCCGTTTTTGGCGGATCAGGGAATACAGCCTCGGGAGATCACTCGAACGCATCGGGCGAATCGAATACGGCCGGCGGTGATTGGTCGGTAGTCGGCGGCGGCTCCGGCAATAACGCAACGGGAAGATATGCGACAATTGGCGGAGGCGAAGGCAACACGGCGGACACAGTCGGTGCGACTGTCGGTGGGGGACAAGACAATACCGCCAGCCAATCGAATGCGGTGGTTGCAGGCGGTTCAGGCAACAGTGCAACCGGGGATCGGGCCGCGGTACTTGGTGGTACTGCGAATTTAGCTAATGGGGACTGGTCTGGAATTGGCGGTGGGTTTGGGAATATGACGACAGGGTTGATGTCTGTAGTTAGTGGTGGAAATGAGAATAAAGCGATCGGCGATTTTTCGTTCGTCGGTGGTGGCGGCGGGTCGGCATCATTTGGCATCGCGGACAGTGATTCGAACGTAGCGTTGGGGAACTACTCGGCAGTTGTGGGCGGCAGATCGCAGATTGCTTCGGGTGAGGGCGCCTTTGTCGGCGGCGGTAACAACAACAACTCTAGCGGCTTGAATGCGACCATCCCAGGCGGGGCGGAGAACACGGCTACCGGCGGCCACAGCTTTGCCGCGGGATTACGGGCCAAAGCGCTGCATGCCGGGAGTTTTGTCTGGGGAGACACACAGGCCGGCGATTTCGCAAGTACGGCTTCAAACCAGTTCCTAATTCGTTCGCTTGGCGGAGTTGGTGTGGGTACCAACAATCCGCGAGCGCCGTTGCATATCCAAGAGGGTTCAACCGGTGTAACTCCCAATGGAAGTTCGGTTGCAGTTTTTGAACGCAACGACTTTTGCTATGTGTCACTGCTAAGTCCGACTGATCGCGAGCGCGGATTGCTTTTCGGCGATGCGAGCAACAGCGTTGACGGCGTCATTATGTACAACAATACGGCCCTTCGCCGCGGTCTGCAATTTCGGACCGGAGGCAACGCCACAAGAATGGCAATTGACTCACTTGGCAATGTGGGTATTGGTGATAACACACCGGATTCGAAGTTGGACGTAGCCGGTTCAGTCGCGACCGATGTGGAGGTCGTTACGAGTGGCCTGACACTTGATGGGACGCACAGCGTGATCATATTTGAAATGCCGCAAATCACGGGTGCGCATTTCGTATTCCTGCCGCTTGCGAGCACTTGCCCGGGGCGAGTCTATACCTTCAAGGTGTCTGCCGCAAACAACGACGACATTTTGCTACAGCGACAAGGTGCCGACCTGATTGACAACTCGACATTCTACAACATCGTGACTGACCTTGATTTCGTGCAGTTGGTGAGCGACGGAATATCTCACTGGTACATTATTAGCGAAAGATAGTGTCAGCGAATTAAGTATCGTACGTAAGTGCCATGTGCTGCATATCGAGCTTCACGTCCGCAACTAAACATCATCAGGTGCAGCAGCCTCCCCCATAACTCACCGATCATGTCATGCCAGTGGTCGGCCTTAATGCATCTTGTAAGTCTCCGATCGCAACAAATCCCTCCAATGGACTAACTCTCTTTTCAATCCTAAGGGCGATCAAGAATGGACGCACTCGATGCGTTACACTTCTTGAATGCTGGTCAAAGCTCGATCTGCACTCTGGCAATTTAGATGGAACTGAATCTTGATGCACGCCAAATGAAAGGAGAATCATATGTCAACCCTACTCATCGTGCTCTTAGTAGTGCTGTTGTTGGGTGGCGGTGGTTGGGGCTACTCCCGCTGGCGCCGGTAGCGCAACGCGATTGATTAATGACGGATCAACGGGCGGCGCCTAGAGTGGCGATCCCGCAGGACCGTTAGGATGTTTGTAAACGGAAAGAAAAATACATGGTAATGCAGGCTACATCGACTTGGCGAGTATTATCGGCAAGCACGCTAAAGGGCGAAACTGTCGTCAATTCAAAGGACGAGACACTTGGGACAATTGAAGAATTGATGATCAATTTGGACAAAGGTTGCATCGCCTATGCAGTCTTGTCATTCGGTGGATTCATGGGAATGGGTGATAAGTTGTTCGCAATTCCCTGGAGCGCACTCACCCTTGACACAGTCGAGAAGAGATTCGTCCTGGACGTCAAGAAGGAGATGCTCGAAAAAGCTCCCGGCTTCGACAAGAACGACTGGCCAAACATGGCGGATCGGACTTGGGGAACGAGCATTTACAATTATTACGGCTCCAAGCCCTACTGGGAATAAGAGCCTATCTTCGATATAGGGGCTGAATTAGACCAAACCAAGTTCGCCAGATTCTCTCTGGCGCGCTTGACCGGCCTTGAGCTGACGCGCACGATGCAGATAACCAACCAACCCATGTGCGCGTCAGCCAGTCGGGTACTCGTGACGCTTGTCAGCCCTCAATAATTCTCCACTACAGGAACAAACTACATTACGGCTTTTTCAGGGTCGGCTTGATCATCTTGATTCTGGTGCTGTCAACCGCAAGTGTCGGAATCGTGCCGTTCTGCCACTGCATGCACTGGCTCGTGCCTTCCTTTGCGTATATTCCAGTTTGTGAGGTCGCATTGGCGACGCAGAAGCTGGTCACTTGATAGGGCTTTTTATGAATGGAGCCGATGAACTTGTTTTCGGGATCGACTAACTCGAAGTAGCCGAGCACGGCGATATCGTGTCCGACCGGGAGATCGCTCGGTTTGGCGTTTGAGAATCCGGCGACCCAAATGCCTTCGTTGTTCGGGTTCGGAGCGGGGAATTTCACGAAGATGTATGGCTTGCCGTCTGGAAGTTGTTTGGCAACGGTGATGTGGCCCTTGAAGGCGATGGTGCGCTCGACAAACAACTCCGGCGATTTCTCCGCTTTGCGCAGTGAATCAAGATTAAAGTTCAAAGGGAACGGGGCGGAGTGAACATTGGTATCTGCAAATAGAATCAGCGCGAATAGGACTATGATGCTGCCTGCGAATCGGGATTTCATTGGGGAATCTCCTTAAAATCAACTCTGACAATTGGCGATCAATAAACGTCTCTAATTGTACGATTATCGGCAGAAATCGACGAGTGATCAACAAAGATTTAGCGAATGATACAAAGCGGGCTCGCTCCATCGTGCGATAACTAACCCGTCTCGCAAATCACAGAATCACTTTCCCTCTACGGCCCGCTTGACCGTTTCGATATCGATTTTGCTCATCGGCAGAATCGCATTCATCGCCCGCATTGTCACTTCAGGGTCTTTGTGAGTGATGTATTCTCCGAGAATTGTTGGAACTATTTGCCACGACAAGCCGAATTTGTCCTTGAGCCAGCCGCATTGACTCTTTGCGCCGCCAGCCGAGAGCTTATCCCACAGTTCGTCGACTTCTTTCTGATCTTTGCAATCAACCATAAATGAGATCGACTCATTAAACGTGAATGGCGGACGACCATTGAGTACAAGGAACTCCTGCCCCTCAAGCTCGAACATCACAAATATCACCGACCCGGCTGGCCGCCCGGCGACGACGGCGACTTCGTCGCTGAAGCGAGCAACGTGTTTGATGCGGGAGTTCTTGAAGATTGAAACATAGAAGTTGGCAGCCTCTTCGGCATTGTCGTCGAACCAAAGACAGGGGCGGAATTTCTGAATTTGCATTTGCGTGTCTCCTTCGAAAATCATAGACAAAACATATCCATACTGCAATTAAAACAGGAGCGTGAAAGGTGTCAATCGCTTTTAAGCAGCTAAGCCAGGGCTATTTGAAACAAAGAGGAACTTGACTTTCAGTGAACTTTTTACAGATTTGTATTGTGACCTTACCAAAGATGGAGCGATGTAACGATGAATGAAGCTACACACATTTCGATTTGTAATTTCCGTTTTCTTGCGGTACTGACTGCAATGTTGTTCATTATGAGTTCTGTTGGTTGTAAGGACAAGCTGGGGCCGGAGCCTTCGGAGATATACGGGTTCTGGACCGCGACCAAGGTTGAATTTGTCGGCAAAGCGGGGCAGGGTACGGTCAATGCCACCGATGCCGGCTGGACGGCCACCCTGACTCTCAACGCCGATAACACGGGTGATTTGGCGGTGACACCGAAGGATGCGGACACCTGGCACTGGGCGGGCGCCTGGGAAATTGACGGCGACTTACTCCGGATTGTCGGGCAGGGCGCAGATGTTCAGCTTTCCGGCTCGACGCTGTACTTGACGGGATTCGACGGCAGTTATGACTTCAATAACGATTCAGAGATCGAGCCGGCGAAACTCAATCTGGTGATGGTGAAGTAGGGGTGCGGGTGTCCGAAGCGCAGGGCTTCGGATCAAGATCTACTTCTTCTCTGCGCTGAAATTAACGGTGCCGCTAAAACCGGAAAATATTACGCGAATTGTCCATTGACCGGCCTGACCTACTGCCGTATCGAAGACACCGTCGGTAGAAAGGTTGCCGCTGTAAACTTGGGTGTTGGCGTCGTCAAGGATTTGAAGCGTCACGGTACCTGCCGTTGCGGCCGTCGAGTGATCGACAGCAGCCTTAGTACCGCTGTTGGCCCAGACATAAGCAAAGGTACGAGACAGATTAGAGACTCCGGTTGCCTGCAGTTCGAATTTGTCGGCATTGTTGTGGATCTCCGGCTCGTACGGAGCAAGCGAGTCGCTGCCACAGCCGACGACGAGGGTCGCCAACATCAGCGGGAGGAAGGCGATGCGGAAGAGATTGCTTCGGTTCATGATTGCCTCAACTTGTTGTAGTTGCGTTGCCCCTTATTTATTAACGGATTAATTGACTCCATAATTTAGATAATTTTCCAGATTGTGTATGGATCGCCCCAACAACAACGTGTCAATCGCTTCCGGGAAACGGTGCGTCGTTCACATCTGACTGCGGATCAAGGTAGTAGCTTGAGTCAGATGCGGCGACAGGAGCAATCCGGATCGAATGAAGCAGAAGGCATCAGCGCAGGGGCTAGTCGGTGCGGCCGATCATAATTGGCGGAGTGCATACCATCTGAAATTCGCCATTCTCATCGGCGAAGCCGATGACACCATGCACTTCAACAAACGGTCCCCATTTGGGGCCGCCACGCGCCATGGCTTCACGACGGAAGTCACCATTGTGAGGAGTGCGCTCTTCGCCGAGCACCGCCCCCCAGACTTCATCGTTGTAGATGACCCAAAGAAACTTGAGGTGTAAGTTATCCGGAATTGATAGTGAGTCGCAGCGCTGAAGACTGGCGTGCACCAGCAGTCCTTTGCCGTCCAATGAGGTGTTTGGACCGGGCATGAAGTCGCGCCAAGGGGAGATTGATGCGCAATACTCGACGCCGTTGACGACGACTGTGTCGCGGGCGGCATTTAATATCTGCAGGGGCATAGCAGGTGCCGGGGAAGAGGATTCTTCCGGATTCAGTCCACAGGAGAGGAGCCCCAGTAAGCCGACAGCGAGCAGGGCGCAAAATCTGAATACACTCATAACCTACCTCCACTGAATAGTTGCTAATGTAGTCGACGACAGTGAGAGTGCAAATGTTTAGTCGGAGAATGTCCGGACCGCATGGGTCCGGACCTACAAACATTATTCCGGTTGCTTAGTACTTACGCAGGTCAACGCCGGCGAGGTATGCCTTCACGCCCGTGTGAAATTCGCTCCAGCCTTCGCACATCATGAATGCAGTCTTGAGTTCCTTTTTCGGGTAGCCGCTCTCATGAACGCGGAAGATTGTCTTTCCGTCTTTGCGGAGAAACTCAAATCTTACGGTGACTTCGTATTTGCCGCCCATCGACATTCCAGTGAAGACAATCTCCTGGTGCTTGACATACTTGAGGACAGGCAGTTCGATTCCGCCGAAGCCTTTCCAGACCCACGTGACCGGTGTCAATTTGGGACCGAATTCGCCTTTCATGTCGTCGACAAAGTGCTTCTTCAAGTGCTTGGACAAAACTGCGGCATCCCAGACCTTGCTCAAGGGCGCCTTGAACACGTTGGAAGTGGTGTAGCTGATCTCACCTCGCGCGGCCGGTTTTGATTTTGCTTTTGTTGTTTTCTGTGTGGATTTCTTTGTTGCCATTTTGAGTTTCTCCTTCGCCGAAGAATACGAAGGTGGACCAAACTTGTCAATCACTTGCTGATGTCCATCGAAAAACCAGCCAATTGGTTCTTAAGTAGGCTCCGCCGCATCCCATGTCAAGTAAAGCTCTTTAACTCGCTTCGAAAAATGGATGTATAAAGAAACCGGCAAGAGAGGGACGAGGAAGAATAGAAGCCAAGCAAAACAGACCGCTCCCATTTTGGTGACCCAATCATGTTTTGTGTCAAAGCCGCATACCAATCCGATCGAGGAGGCAAGACCATAGAGGGTGGCCGCAATCATAAAGCGATTCAGCTTTGGCACCGAGGTCAAACTTATCTTCCGGAGTGCTTTCCCGGCGTAGTAAGAATGAACTCCCAACGCCACTAAGGGAATTGCCATGACGAGAGTGAAGGGACTGAATTGAAATTTGGAGTCGTCGGCGAAGCTGAGAATCACGAAGACAAGGCCAATAAGAATTACCGGAACTGGAATTACGAATTGAAGAAAGACACTGATTACCCAAGCCACCGGTGCCTGCCTAAGACTTCGATCTGGGTTGTTTTTCGAAGTCAGCTCCGCCATCAAATGTTCCGCACTGTGGCTCCCGTCCTTACTTCGCAAGGGATTCGATTGGTTGCGGTCAAGCCAAAATGTGTGGCAGTGACGGCACTCATACGATGCTATGGTGAGTCCCTTGATTCGCCGCAACGGCTGCGAGCATTTCGGGCAGGGAATCAGCTTGTTGGTTTGATTAGTCATCTGTGCCTGTCTTCACACGGAAAGACTTCGCGGTTTGACTACCCGGTTTTGACGTCATTGTCTGGACTCCGAGTGATAGTGAACTTACCATTCTTATTGTCTACAATGACGAGAGAGCCCTCGCTTACTTTGAGTAATTTTGCGAGCCAAGGTTGAATTACAATGCAAAGCTCGTCGTCTTCGATTGTTCCGATTTTGGTTGTTAGCAGCGCAAGTTCCGCACCACCAGCCGACAAAGGAATCCGAAGCATTAAGTCATCACCGACGCGCTCGACTGGTCCTTGTATGGAAATGTAGTTGGGCATTAGGCAATATGCTTGCTTTCGCCGAGGCTGTCAAGTTATCAGCGAGCTTGTGGGTCGGCACGAAAGCAAGCTAACGAATCACTGACGCAGATGGTTTGCCAGTGTTACCATAAGTTGAAGTTGATCAGTTACGTGCTCGCGACTTAATTGTTCGTCTTCAGACAGTAACTCTGAACAGCGGAATCCGCCGGGATGTGCCTGCAAGTATTCAAATGGCAACAATGCCGTGATGGTATCCATCACTTCCGGCCGCTTGAGTCCGGGTTTTGCTCTGTCGTCAGGAACTTCCAAATTGAACGCACGGTCAAAGGAAGGATTTCCGGTCTCGAACTCCCAGTGAAGCTTCAGCGCCTTGCGGAAACGGTCAAAGACGCCTTCGGGACGTATGCGAAAATTTCCTTGAGGTCGCACACTTGCACTGAATACCAGAAACTCGACCATGCCTTCGTCATCGATGGAAGTATCGCCGGCCATAGCCTGGTGGCTGATCTCTACCTGCAACTGCACACCGTTCAATTCGCAATGATAAATATCGTAGAGGTAATATGAAGTATCACCAGACCACGCGTGGGAGAAATTCTTAATTGCTTCATCACTGTACTTCGGGACTTCAATTCGACCTCCGAGTGTGGAGGTGAGATCAGTCAGCAGCCGAGAGAACCGGTCGAGCCACGGCTTTTCGTATGTCATGAATGACAGGTCGCTTTTCACGAATGGTGTGTCAAGGGGAAGTTCGCAGGGGTCACCAATGCTCGCTATTCTCTGTATTCGAGAATGTCTCCGGGTTGACAGTCTAGAGCTTTGCAGACTGCTTCTAAAGTCGAAAGCCGGATAGCTCTGAC
>CAUJJY010000085.1 GCA_963205155.1 Candidatus Zixiibacteriota bacterium
TGTCTTCCTTGCGGAGTGCCGAATTGAGATTCGCCAGTTCGGCGGTGCGTTCCTGAACTCGTCGCTCGAGTTCTTCGTGTGCCGTTCGCAATTCTTCCTCGGCGCGCTTACGATCGGTGACATCGCGCACGATGACCAGCAGTTCGTCGTCGCCACACCGGACGAGGCGGGATTCGAAGTCGCGCATTTCGTCGTTGTGAGGCAGGCGGTAGACGACGATGCTCATGGCGCCGGTTTCGAGGACTTTCTTGATTTCGAGATCAAGCGATTCGGCGAGTTCGCGCGGCAGTAATTCCCAGAACGTCTTGCCGATGACGTCGCTGGCGGCGATAGCCAGTGGCGAGTCTTTTGGGCATTTGTAATCAAGGTAGCGGCCATCGCGGCTTAGCCGGAACATGAGGTCTGGCAAGGCATCGAGGATTGCGCGATTTTGCGCTTCGCTTTCAAGAAGGGCCAACTCGACCTTGTGCCGGCGGTGGGCTTCCAGTGCGAGGGCAACGAAATCGGCGATGGATGCCGCAAATTGCTGTTCCGGCACGACCCAGTGGCGTTTCGGTCCGATGTGTTCGAAGCAGAGCACGCCGATCATATTGCCTGACTGCCACAGGGGCGCATCGAGCATGGAAGTGATGCCGTGCTCCTTGAAATAAGTGGGGGCAAACTCGCAGGTCCGCGCATCGACGGCGGCATCATCGGCGGCGATGATTCGTTCGGTCTCAAGGGCGACAAAGTAACTGGGAAAATCTGCCGAGTTGATGAAACCGCCGTTGGAGTGTTCTTTAGGCGTTCGCCGGAAGAGATGGTCACAGCGGATCCCCTTGCGCGAAGGGTCGAAAAGCCAGACGCCGACGCGTTCGACTTCGAGCGTTTCCGAGGCGACTTCCGTGAGTTCCTGAACGGAGGCCTCGAAGTCGCTGCCGTGAGGAACGCGGCGACGGGCAAGCTGGGAGAGGACGGAATTCTGTTTAGTAAGGAAGCGTTCGTTTTGGCGAAGCTCTTCGTTGATTCGCGCCAATTCTTGAGTGCGGGCGGCGACTTTTTGCTCCAGCGACTCGCTGTATCGGAGGATTTTCCGTTCCAGTGAAGCACGCTCGACGGCCTGGAATATGGTCAGTTCGATGTCGGCGATTTCGCAGGGCTTGAGGATGAAGTGGTAGGCGCCATGGCGGATTGCCTCGGTTGCCAGATCCACTGAACCGTGGGCCGTAAGAATCAGCACCGGCATTTCGGGACGAAGTTTGTGGACGGTATCGAGCAGTTCGAGTCCGTCACAATCTCTTAAGCTTAGGTCGCAGAGTAGAACGCTGAAAGATGACTTTTCGAGCAAGGCGACGCCATGCTTGCCGGAGCGCGCGGTAGTGACCGATAGGCCGCGCCGGCGCAGTTGGCGGGCGATTGTCTGGCGTTGTTTGACATCGTCCTCCATATAGAGGACGTTTAGTTTTGGTCGGTTCCGTTTTACTGTCATAGTCAATATTTATATACGGTGCTAAATCAAGTTTGGATGATAATCGAACGGTTGCCGGAGGGCAACGATGAATCGTAACACCGCCCGCAATCTCTTGACCGGGACAGAAGGAACAGCTATATTCTCTGCTCCGCAATGAGGAAACACCGCTTACGGGAGTGCTTTGGAGAAGGACAATTGCTGAAAAGATTACCATTCGTTTCAATAATGGCTCTATGTTTGATGCTTAGCACCGCGCTGCTCGCATCAGACACCGAATCAGACTCGACCGACGCAGGCTTGCCGCAAGCACCGAAGAAGTCGGTCGGCGAGACGATTCTTGACGTACCGGAAACAATTATCAAGAGCCCGATATATGTTTTGAAGGGGTTGTCGTGGGCGGCGGTTAACGGCATTTACCGTAATGCGACATTGCACAAGGTGGCGGGATATGCGTTCGCGTTTCGGCCGGCCGGCGGGATTGTTCCGGTGTTTTCATATGGATCAAATGCCGGATGGCGGTACGGGTTGAGCTACACGCGAATGAGTATTTTGCATCAGGCTGATCGAGCGCGCTGGGTCGCTTCGCACTCGTCCAACAAGTATCGTCGTCTCGAGATGACTTATTCTTCGCCACAGGCATTTGCGGAAAATGTTGGACTTCAGTTTGGTGCGGGTTATCGCAAACGACCGCGTGAAAGTTTCTACGGCCTCGGCAATGACACAAAGGACATTGATCGATCGGAATTTACTCTGGAGCGCAGTCTCGTCAGGGCTGCGGTGCCATGGCAATTGATGGCCAAGGTCAGAATGAGTGCGGAAGCTTCGTATACCGCATATCGGATATTTGATGGTCTTACTCCGGAATGGCCGACAGGTTTGATCGAGCTTGAAGGCAAATACGGCATGACGCATGCTGATTTTCGTTCAGCGGATATTATCGGAACGGGGTTGATGTTCGATCACGATTGGCGCGACAATCAAGGACAGCCGTCGCGCGGTGGACGAGAGATAATCTCGATTCACTACAACCGCGGCATCGGCCGTTCGGACGACATTTCGTATTTGGTTTCACGGGCAGAGATTTCGCACTACGTAAACATCTATCATAAGCGACTACTGGCGGTCAAGATTGTGGCGCAGTCGGTAGATGCCGATGCCGACGATACGCCGGTACTTCCCTTCTACCTCAAGAGCAATCTCGGCGGACGCGACGATCTGCGCGGTTTTTTGAACAATCGCCTTGTCGATTATGATATGACAATGGCGGTTGTTGAATATCGCTGGCCGATTTGGTCGATGATTGATGCGTTCATATTTGCGGAGGCGGGCCGGGTCTATTCGTCGTTGTCGGAAGAGTTCACATTACGGAATTGGCATGAAGGTTACGGCACGGGCCTGCGGGTGTGGCGGGAAGACAATGTATTGGTGAGCATACAGGTCGCGTTCAGCGATGAAGAACGCCGGATCTATCTTGAATTGGGCGGCGAATGGTAGTGCGTGAGAACACAGTGGTTCTGTCTCTAACCCGGAATCTGGTGACGGCGGTCTGTTTGGCAATGGCATTGGCGGGTTGCAGTAGTAATCACTTGCAGTACAAGCCGGGGGTCGATCGCACTGATGATCACGATCGGCAGAGTATTCCCGAACCGAAGGTTGCCGATCCGGTGCTGGCGTGGCAGTCGCTGTATCGAACGGTCTGGCAACAAGGCGAGGAATTGCTCGACATCGACCGCAGTTTCAGGAAGCTGATTGGAAGACCCAGAGAAGCATATAATATCAACCGATTTGACGAGGTACCGAATTCGAGCTGGTTCGTGAACCGAATCAGCGAATCGGGATTATCGGAAGAGCTGGTCCGCAGGGGCGTAGGCGAAAGTGATGGACCAGACACTGCCGCCATGTGGAAAGTATTCCGCCCAAAGGTGCAGGGAGCGACGCCAGGGTTTTGGATCAAAGACTCACGCGGAGAGAGTTACATCATCAAGTTTGATCCCGAGTCGAATCCCGAGTTGGCGACGGCGGCGGCAACAATGGGTTCGCGGTACTTCCATGCTTGCGGATACAATGCACCGCAAGAGACGATTGTGTTCTGGCGGCCGGAGATGCTTGCGATCGAGCCGGGAATCATGTTCACCGACCGTGACGGCAACAAGCGGGAGTTTGTCCAAGCGGATCTTGATGATATCATCCGCCGAGTACACAAGCTGCCGGATGGACGGATTCGATCACTGGCCTCGAAGGTTCTGGGCGGCAAGGTAATCGGCCCGTTTAGTTTCACCGGGAGACGCTCCGACGATCCAAATGACTGGTGCGCACATGAACAGCGGCGGGAGTTGCGGGCGCTGTATGTGGTTGCTTCATTTATCAATCAGTATGACACCAAAGATCAGAATACGCTTGATACATATATAGAGGAAGACGGGCACAAGTACGTCAAGCACCACCTCATTGATTTCGGTTCGACCTTCGGTTCCAATGGCGACCGGCCCAAAGACGGGACTGTCGGGTACTGCAATACCTTCGACTTGCGCGACGTCGTGGTTTCGTGGGCCACGTTGGGGTTGAAGAAGTGGGGCTGGGAAGATGCGCAGCCGTACCAGTATGCTTCGATTGGTTATTTTGAGTCAGAGATATTCGAGCCAAATAAGTGGGATCCAATCGTGCCTAATCCGGCGTTTGAGAATATGACGCCGCGCGATGCATTCTGGGGTGCGAAGATTGTGATGGCGTGGCGGGATGAGCATATCAGGGCGTTGGTGGAGACCGGCGAGTATTCGGATCCGGCGGCGAAGGAGTATTTGATCAAAACGCTGATCGAGCGACGGGATAAGATCGGGAGGCACTGGTTCGGCAAGGTGGCGCCTCTCGATGATGTGCGATTCGCGGACAATTCAGAATCGCTGACTATTGAGGTTACCGATTTGGCGGTGAAGTACGGATTGACGGAACAGTCGATATCGCAATACGAGTTTGACATCCGCTACAAGGGCGAGAGCTTGGTTCGAGAAAAGAGTCAGGGTGTTTCGCGGTTCGATTTGACAGGCGATCAGCGAGGATTATTGACTGGAGCCTATCGAAGCGGCGGAAGCGATGACGAGAAGAGTCACCTGTATGAAGTGCGGCTTCGAGTCATGCGTGAAGGCGAGTCCTGGAGCAAGCCGGTGGTCGCGTGGTTGTGGTTTCATCCGGAAGAGTCGCGATTTGAGTTGGTGGGAATTGAACATCTTTATTAAGATTTGTACTTGATGAGGATACTTGCTCGTGTCGCGGTCACATTTCTGGCTGCTTTCAGTTTAGTTGGACATCCATCGAGTTTAGGGGCTGAGACTAAAGGCGAAAAGGACTACCTGTCCGGCAAAGAGCTTCTGCTAATTGGGGTCGGTTCGACTGCCCCCCTGCTTCTGAACTACGCGTTGCGGCATGTTGATTCGAGTCAATCATCATTGATACCCAGGCCAGTTCTCGCGGACAGCGGGTTTCAGCGCAAAGTGGGAGGGCACTTCCATGTCGTCAAGAGGAACTTTCTTGCGGG
>CAUJJY010000086.1 GCA_963205155.1 Candidatus Zixiibacteriota bacterium
CGTGAAGGCGTCCGCTGGGCAATGGAGGATATGACCGAAATCCGGCTGATGGTGCTCCGGACCCCGCCAAATTCCGAGTGAACCATGAAGCAAATCAAGACTTGATATGGACGATATCGACCCGGGATATTGACATTTCCGCCCTTCCTTCGTATGTAGTCTGTCATTGCAATGACCCAGTTATTAAAACATCGATGTTTGACTTTACCGGCCGTTCATAAATCTGCCTGGTTCAAGGAGAACTCCCGTGTCTGACAAGAACCACTCTCCCGGCGGATTTCCTCTTACTCGCAATTCTGCAATTGTCGCGCTTAAGCAAGGCAACCCGGACCAACGTAAGCTTGCGTTGGCCCGCGTCATCGAAATCTACCGCCCGGCCGTATACAAATACCTTCGTCTGCATTGGCACAAAGACGCCGAATCCGCATCCGATCTGGCACAGAGTTTTTTTCTCTTAGCGCTCGAAAAGGAATTCCTCGCTGACTTCGATCCAGCCAAGGCGCGTTTCCGTACCTTTCTGCGGCTCTGTCTCGATCGGTTTGTCGGCAAAGAGAATCAATCCGAGTCTCGCATCAAGCGGGGAGGCGATGCCCAACATCTCTCGACCGACTTCGAGTTTATCGAACGCGACCTTGTGACTCCCAAGAATGCCATAAACCTCTCGCCGGAAGAACTTTTCGAGCAAGAATGGATTCGCAATCTGCTCACCTCTGCAGTCAATACATTGAAAGAGCATTATGAGAATACTGGCAAAGCCGTCCACTTCGCTCTCTTCGAACGTTACGACCTGCAATCTTTTGACTCAAACGACAAGACTTCCTATCAACAATTGGCGTCTCAATACAATCTGTCGGTAGAGACTGTCACCAACTACCTCGCCGCCGCCCGCCGTGACTTTCGCAGAATCGTCCTTGAGCAGATTCGCGAAATGACCGCTACCGACGAAGAATACCGCGAAGAAGTTCGCAGCATCCTCGGAGTCGACCTGTGACAGCGCCGCTTTCTGACGACAGTCTCAATCGCCTCCGGAAACTGATTGACCTTCCCGAGCTTGAAGGCACCAAGTACGAATTCGTCCGCAAACTCGGCGAAGGAGGCATGGCAAGCGTCTATCTCGCCCGCGACCGCGAACTCGATAGATTGGTCGCGATCAAAGTCGTTGCACTGGCCGAGTCTGGTCCCGCGTTGACACAACGCCTCACTCGCGAGGCGCAAATCGTCGCCCGTCTCGAACATCCGGGTATCATCCCGATTCACGATTTTGGTTTCCTGACAGATGGCCGTGCCTTTTACGTCATGAAGTATGTTGAAGGCGTCACACTCGAGGACTTTGTCGCCCAAAACCACAATCGGGCTGACTTGTTGCGCGTCTTCCAGAAGGTCTGCGATGCCATCTCCTTCGCCCACTCGCGCGGCGTAATCCACCGCGATCTCAAACCCGCCAACATAATGATTGGCGAATTCGGCGAAGCATTGGTTATGGACTGGGGAATCTCTGCCGTCATCCGTTCAGATGCCACTGAACCAACGTCTGCTGGAACATCAAGAGATAAGACTCCCGAGAGTACCGCCCACGGCACCATCCTCGGTACGCCAGCTTTTATGTCTCCCGAACAAGCTCGCGGTGACGTCTCCGCCATTGACTACCGAACCGACATCTACTCTCTGGGCGCACTGCATTATTTTGTCCTTACAGGTAGGTCGCCCTTCACTGGCGACTCGGCCGAGTCAATTCGCCTCGCCGTCGTCGCCGGAAATCTCGTCGAACCTCGCCAGCTTAATCACGACACGCCAAAGGCCCTCAACGCAATTTGCCTTAAATCGATGTCGAAACAGCCTGACAACCGTTATCAATCCTGCAGTGACCTGTCTCAAGACCTTACCAACTTCCTCGATCACTTGCCCGTTTCAGCCTATAAAGAAAACCTCTTGGAGCAGATCACTCGCTGGATAACGAAGAATAAGGTGATTGTCCTGATAGTCATCGGCTATATGCTGGTGAGATTCTTGATCTATTTGCGCACGAGCCTCTAAAGGAAATCGCCGCTCCGTGTAAGAGGTTAACAAGAACTTGAATTCATCGATAAGGAAAGGAGACATTCAATGTCAAAACCTGTATTGGGACTTCTGCTGGGAGCCGTTTTAGGAGCGATCGATGGGCTGACCGCCTTGTTTTCAGCCCCCGAGACAACGCCCGCCATCGCCGGAATCGTCATCGGCTCGACCATCAAGGGCCTTCTTGCCGGCGTCATCATTGGATTCGTCGCGCGCAAGTATCAATCAATGAAGATCGGTATCATCGTTGGTCTTATTGTCGGCTTTGCGCTCGCATTTGCAGTGGCAGCCATTCCCAATGAACAGGGCGGGCACTACTGGGTCGAAATACTCATCCCCGGAACCCTCGTCGGGTTGATTCTCGGATTCTTGACTCAACGCTTCGGTACTCAGCCCAACAAGGCGATTCGATAGTAATCTCATTAAACCCAAAACAACCCATGAGGATACTATGGCACAACCCGTAATTCACTTCGAAATCAGCGCCGCCAATCGCGAAAAGGCGGTGGAGTTCTACTCAAAACTCTTCGACTGGAAAACCAGCGCCGCCCCGGGATTCGACTATTCGTTGGTCGAGGCAGCTGCCAATAACTCAATTGGCGGCGGCATCGGTCCGGTTCAACCGGGACAAAAGCCATTCGTCACTTTCTATGTCGGTGTCGACGATTTGCAGGCTACGCTCGATAAGGCCGAAAAGCTCGGCGCTCAAACAGTACTCCCGCCAACACCGATTCCGAGAATCGGCGCCTGCGCTCTATTTGCAGATCCCGACGGAATCATTATCGGCCTCTTCAAGGGCTAAACGACGCTCTCCCAAACCATTCGCAGAGCCGGTATCTGTGCCGGCTCTGCTGTATCTACCGATCTCGCTATCCAGAAACTGCACGAACCTGCTCAAAAAACACCCAACATGTAGAATTGCAGACAACGGCTCCGAATACTATCTTGTCCGGTCGATAAAAGTAGTGTGGAGGGAATATCAGTGAAAAACATAGCTCATAATGTCGCTCGTCTGGCCGTGATCGCTATCGTGGCCACCATCGTCTGCACTACTGATTTCTACCAAACCGACGCCGCCGAACGCATCTCAATCGGCAAGCGTTATGAAGGTGGAGTCGAATTCACCGCCAAGCCGGATTTTGTAATCGCACAATGGCGAATGACCATCGATACCATCGTCACTGAACAAACCCTCTATTATCGCGGCGAACGCCCCGGTACCAAGATTTGCGTGGAGAGTCGTATTATCGAACGCAATACCCGCACGATGAAAGAAAAGCAAGTTAAGCAAGACACTATGACCTTCAAGCTCGATTGCGAAGGCGACATGATCTACAAGGTCGAGCAACTGACCTTCTCCATGCGTGTTTCCGAAGGCAACCTCAAATACACCGTCCTTAAAGACTGGGATACTGTCTACATCGATCCCGACACGGCCCTCCAGCGCTGCAGCCATGGCCACGAATGGATCAGCCGAAAAGTCACCGACTGTCCGTTCTGTGGAGCCAAGTTCGTGCGCTCCGAAGATTAGATTCATTTCTGTGCCCGCAATTCTCAATTGACTCAATTCCAATTGCGCAATAGATTCTCTATTGTCGCTCTCTCCAAAAACATTGAACGACATCCGACTCCAACCGACAATCTGGGTGTAATACATTTGAGAGGATTGTAATAATGTCTCCTATGCCTGCAGCCCGAATGGGTGATTCTTGCGCACACGGCGGTACCATCGTCTCTGGTTTCCCGATGGTCCTGATCGAAGGAATGCCGGCTGCCCGCGTCACCGATATGCATGTCTGTCCGATGTTCGATGGCCCTAAACCGCATGTCGGCGGACCAATTCTCAAGGGTTCGATGGGAGTGCTGATCGGTAATATGCCCGCCGCTCGGGTCATGGACCAATGCACTTGTGTCGGTCCCCCCGATATGATTGTCAAAGGCGCCACCAAAGTACTAATCGGCGACGGCGGAGCGGGTGGCGGTGGTGGCTCTGCATCTTCCAGCAGCGGATCCGCTGAAGCAGAAAGCCAGACCGCGGAAGAAACCGAAATCGGCGAAAGCCAGGACGAAACATCCGCAGCCAGCGAACAAACCGAGGATCATTTCCTCGATGTCCAATTCGTCGATTCCGGCGGCAATCCCATTACCGACTGCCAGTACTCAATGACCGACCCCAACAGCAATGAAAGCGGTGGCATTCTCGGCGGCGGCGTTGCCGCTACCGGCGTCGAACCCGGCAACTACGAAATCGGTCTTCACTCAATCATCAGCACCGCCTGGTCGCAAACCAGCGCCAAAGTCGGCGAAACCGTCACCATGACCGCCGAAACCGCAGGTATTGATGACGGCACCAAAGCGCGTCTCGAAGTCTGGATCCACGACCCGAACTACTCGACCCGCATGCTCACCTTCGTCGAAACCCAAGTCAGCGGCAACAAAATCGAAGGCGACTGGAAGATCGAGATCAGCGAATCGCTCATCCAGATTGTTGAAGAGAAAGAACAGCTTGGTCAATATTCGTCACCGTCATATTACTTCATTGCCACCGCGAAGGGCTTCACCAAGCGCTCCGGCATGCTGACTGTGACCGATGATGTCGAAATCAAGCTCAAAGACAAAGACGGCAACGCCGTGCCGGATAAGAAGTACAAACTCTACCTTCCGACCGGCGAAGTCCGGCAGGGAAGGCTCGATGGCAGCGGCTACGCCAAGGAAACGGATGTCCCCGCTGGGCGCGTGCGCGTCGCCTTTGACGTGCGCGATGAATCATGGAGTTGATAAGTAAAACCGGACTATGACTCTTACCCTCGATAGTATCATTGGCACCTTCCGCGATTTTCTCTTTCGCATCGGAGCAACCACTGGAGTACCCAACACATTCATTCACCGCCTGCTGAATGTCCAGATACTTGAAATGGAGGACGTCCTCTTCCATCTCGACAGCGCCGTGATGATGCCCGCCGCTCCGGAAGGATCGTCTTCTTCTGACGGCACAACCGACAACGCGTCTGATGCCGGTACCCAACAGAAGCAAAACCAAGTCTCCGGCCTCGCAGCCCTTGCACTCTGTTTTAAGCAATTCGAATTCGATCCCAACAAGCGCTTGTTGATCGCCGGTCACACCGATACTTCCGGCCAGGCACAAATGAACTTCGAGCTTTCTGCCCAGCGTGCCCAGAACATTCAGTTCCTTCTCGAGGGCGACCGCGAGCAGTGGGTGACCATTTCCGAAAAACGCCATCGCATCGAAGACTACCAGCAAATCATGAAGTTCATCAACTTCAGCACTCGTTGGGGTTGGGACTGCGACCCGATCCAGGTCGACAATACCTGGGGTGACAACACCAAGGGTGCGACGGAACGCTTTATCGCTGCCTACAACAACTGGGTCTTAGCGGGTCTCGCGCCATCCGGCAGCCTGCAGTTACCGCCCGATATTTTCAATCGCATCAAGAACTCCGGCTCGCACAAGTGGCCCATCGAAATGTGGCGCGCCGTCTACGATATCTACAACGATGAGATCGCCTTTAATCTCGGCATCACGCGCGACGAGATGGGTCAATACCGCAGCCTCCTGGCGTTTGCCGATGACCTCAAGAAGATGGTTGCTTGCGGCGAATCGTTCCCGCTCGATAGCGCTGGACGCGACAACTATCGCTCCCAACTCAACCGCCGCGTCGAAATCCTCTTTTTCGATCAGACCGAACTCCCGACCCTGAACTGCCCGACGACGACTAATGCGGTTCACACTCCGGCCGAATGCCCCCTCTGGCACAAGTGGCATTTTGCCGCCGTCTATATCGATCCTAATGACCTCAATGCCGTCGCCTACCATTTGAAGTTTGTGTATTACGATCGCATCGCCAAGGCGATCAAAGAAGTCCCCGACGGCTTGCCAATCAAAGTATTTGAGAACGGTACGACCGAGATCCCTGCGCGAATTGCCTATTCCAATGGCGTCTATACCCTCAAGGTTCAAGACAATCCGGCGCGTACCGACTTGCATTTTACCTTTGAAAACACCAACAAGTACGTCTTCACCGAAAACGAAACGGCAACTCCGGTGATTACTACCGAGTTACCCGATGCAATCGCCGCCATGCCGCTCATTGTGCGGACAAAGTACTACGACTTGCCGGCCAAGTGGTCTTCGGTCAACTACTGGACGCGCTATCAAGCCGACATCGACGTCGGCGATCGCTTCCGCGCCGTAATGCAGACCCATCGCGGCCTGAAACCGTTCGGCGGCAACTTCAGCGATCCCAATACACCACTGACATTCTCGTTGGACGATATCGTCCTGCTCGATGCAGTCGGCGGTACGCAAGATATCAAAGATGCCGATCACAGTCTTCCGCCGGTGGCAAAAAATTTAACGGCACAGTCGCGCGTCAAGATCCTCATCGTCGATCCGGCCAACGGCTTCCTCAAGCTCTTCAAGCGCGGTGCCGACTCCAAATCCGCCCGAATTCCATTCGCCAAAAATCTGATTACCGAAAAACTCGAGGACACCAAAACCGCCGCCATCATTCACTTCCGCGATGGCTTCTATCCGATCCGCTCGCGCCGTACCGTCGAATCCGCCAATTGGGAAACCAACGGCTTTGTCGTCGGCGCCCGCGCGGCCTTGCGCGATGATCCCGATTGCATGCGCTCCTTCGACATGGGTGGGACGAACGCCGCTCGCGAATTCAGTTTCAGCGGCGATTATCAGTTCTTCTATTTCCACCATCTGCACTTGGAAGACCAGCACCCGACCTCGTACACAATCAACTACATCGCCATCTCATTCATGCGCGATACCCGCGCTGTCACGCCGCAATATGATCCAACGCCGATCCCGACCGGTGCCGACGTCTTGAAATTCGTCGATGAGGGCTGCTACAACGCGATGGATCGGTGGAATCTGATCCAGTTTTATCTCGACGAAGCGACACCAACTGCAACGTCGGAGCGTGTTAAGCCGTTCTATTTCTATGACGAACGCGAAACCTTCGTAATCTCCGATGCCAACACGCCGACCGGCGTCGATTTCGATACCGAAACCAATTCCGAGGCGCTTTTCCAGCACGCCGCCGTCACCACTGCGCGCCGTAATGCACTTGGCGGAAAGTCCCGTTTCCTCGCCTGCATCTGCCGCGATGATCCCGGCAGTCGTTATGGCCGCGCCTACCAGCACCAGCGTCGCCTTTGGGGAAGAACCTACTCATTCTTCATGATGAATAAATCCGCCTATGAAGATGTCGGCTCTGTCGGTGGTGTCGGTTCAACCGTTACAGAGCTCGGACAAACCTTTGGTGTCTTTACCTTGGCGCACGAAATCGGCCACGCCATTGGACTGCCGGATGAGTACTTCTATCAGGAATTCGTAATCGAATACGATGACGCCGCCGGACACCACCGCCATATTTTTGGCAGCTATCGCCGCGATTTCGAATGTTATTCCATGCCCGCCAATGCCACATCGATGATGAAGGGCAACGTCGCGCCGCGAAATCACCATCTCTGGTACATCCTCTATAAGGTCAACTTTGAAGTCGCCAGCGGCAACTGGACCGTCTTTCATCCGGCCGCGCGTCGCTTTGTTGTCAAACTCATCAGGGGCGGCCAGGATTTGACCTATCATCGCGGTAATCTCACCATCACCGCCGCGGGCCAGCGCAGACTGACTCTTGGCTCCCACACACTCAACAACGACTTCGCACTCCCTCAAGCCATCGATGAGCACTTCGACATTCCCGGCGCCACCGACAAGCAGGTTCGTCTTTCACTGTTCCAAATCGGTCAGGACCTTTCTTCGCGCCGCGGACTCCATCTCAATCAGAACGACTATGAATACCAGGCCGTACTGACCGTTGCCGTCATGCTGCAGGTCAGTTTCGAAGAAGACCCTGGCGATTGGACCGGCGCCGAGAAGGCCACCAAAGTCGCCAATCTGCAAGCCGCTTGGCTCAATTGGGGCGGCAAATACCGCCTCGTTGGCGGTACGCGCGGCATCGCCCGAATCTTCCTGCACTTTGTTCCCGGCTTTACCGACTCCAGCGACGGCAAGACGAATTACATCACCGAATTTCATCACGACAATGCCGACGCGGGTGATCCCAAGGTATTCATCCACAATCCACTCATCGGTTCAAATAAACTTCGCATCAAGATGAACGCTACAGCCGCCGAGACCGTGCGATTCCTGCTCAACATGACCGCCGGTCAGGACGAACTCGTTGTGCTCGACTTTGTGCGTGTCTGGGTTAACGCCCAACTCGGTGACACCTTTACACTGGAGCGAATTTAACGTCGAAGCAAAGTATGCTTGCGACAGCCCTGGAAGGAATTATTAGGTGATAAATGCGTATCTCGACTATAATTGCGTCGTGCACATTGTTGACGATCTCCCTGTTTACGCCCGGATGCGGAACTGCCGAGGTCGCAAAGCCGCCCAAGGCGAATAAGGAAACTGCCATGACGAATGCGAAAATTTTCAATGCTTACGACTATTCCGATTTGCGAGCGACTTCGTATCTGCCATTCGTACCTGCGCAGGCCGCTCTCATCGTCTGGCCGAAAGATACCGTCATCTCCGCCGAAGGCCGCCAACCGATCGGTCTGTCCTCCGTTGATGAGAGACTGCTCGTCCGCTATTCCGACTATCTCGAACTGCGCGAACGCGGCAATGGCGCTCTCGTCTGGGGACGCGAAGTTCATTTCGGCGTCGATTGCCAGGCAATGCCCAATGGCGTCCTGACCCGCAATTACGCCGGATTTTATCAGACTGTTACCTATGATTCCAAAGTCATCGAAGGCGTGTTTCTGCCGTTTCTCGGCGAACGCACCCACCTGAACTGGGTATTGGCTGACTCCAACGAGACCCGCTACGCTTACGCTTCTGCATCCGTTCCCGTGCACGGTCCCAGTGGCACGCCGATCGAACCCGCCGGCGTCTACGCGCGGTATCTTCCCGAAGAAGAGCGCCTGTTGTGGTTCTTCGAACGTCCCGGTCAATCGCGTGGCGCCCGCATGACTTCAGACGGCGCAACCGTATGTCTGGGAACCTATAACTTCATCGATATCTTTCCAGCTAACGCCGACTCGAGTACCAAAATCGTCTCATTGCCGGTGACTAACTTGCACGGCGTCGCCGTCAACCACGAAGACAAGATTATCGCCGTTGATGACTTCGAAGACAAAATGCGTTTGCGGTGCCTTGATCTTTCCGGCAAAGAGATCTGGTCGGTTTTTCTCAAGACCCGCGGCGAAATGACACAACCGCCGGTCTCCGCTCCCGGCGCCAGAACTTGGATCGCTGTTGGCAACACGATCTACCACTTTGTCGAATCCAATTTGATTTGGGAGTATGCGATCCCCACCGAAGGTCGAATCTTCTTAACCGCCTGCTCGGACAACTCACTATTGGTCGTTTGCGGCTCGCTCTTTACGCGCCTTTCCGAACACGGTGAGGCGATTGTCAATCGCATCTTCGACGGCAAATTCACCTGTCGCCCACTGGTCGACAATCAAGGAAGAATCTTTCTCGGCGGCACCCAGGGAATCATGTGTCTCCGATAGCCGGGGCATTCTAAACGGAGTATAAACTATGTCCAAGACCAACTTTCAATTCACGATAACATTGCCCGATGGCTGGGAAGACAACTCCATCTTTACCTTCATGGGACCGGATGTCCACGGTGTACGTCACATGCTCAACTTGACAATCGATAAGAATGTTGGCGATCACACGGTCGATTCCTATGCCCGCGAACGCATCCAGTTGACCCAGCATTCCATTGGCAGCGCCGACACTCTCAAAGATGCTGCTCGCACTTTGCCAAATGGTCTGCCGATTCACGAGTGGATCTACAAAACCGTGCCGGTCGATGGAAAGGGCCAGTTCCACCAGCAAGTCTACGCCGTCATCGACAGGCGCGGCTACACCTTCTCCGCAGTCTATTCAAAGATGTCCTTCAAATTGCTTGCCGGTCAGGTCGAACAAATCATCGCTTCGTTCCTGCCTTTGAAAACTTGAAATCGAATTCGATATATTTGATATAAACGTGAAGCGCCGCCTCGGTCTCCAAGGCGGCGCTTACATATTGCAGTCGGAAATCTCTCATCAGCGTTTATGGCACTGTATGCACAAATCCATGTCAGGATTAAATGCCAGATAGAACTCCTGTCCCGACCCGTGCATCTTGTGACAACTCAAGCAATCCAAGGTTGCGTTGGTGCGTTTGTCAATGACATCCTCGCCCATCGGGTGCGAACCCTTGTGCGTCGTCGCGTGACAAGTGCGGCACAGTGCCATCACATCACTATTGACCAAATACCGATCATTGTCTGCACCATGCGGTGAGTGACAGATCGTGCAGTCTTGCTCGCCGTGCGTCATGAACTTCGCCTTATCCTTCGCTGGAACATCCGTGAAGTGGCACTTTGTGCACATCGTCTGCTGACTGGAGCTTAACAACGACCCGACATTGGAAGCGTGCGGATTGTGGCAGTTCGTACAGGAATTTTCGCCTTCCAAATGTACATTGTAGTCCGCCTTCTTATCCGTCTTCTGGTCCTCATGGCAAGTTAAGCAAGTATTAGCGATCCCTCCGGCAATCGCAAATGAACCGCCGGACTGTGCTCCGGCCGCATGGCAGGCTGAACATTCGCCGCCTTCAAATGGTGCGTGCTGATTCGCCATCAACAGCCCCTTGTTGGACGACGCATGCGGATCGTGGCACGTCGAGCAATCGGCGCTTGATAAATTGTATCCCTTGTGCGTGGCTGTGAACTGCGCATTTTGCGGATGACAGTCAAAACAAAGCTGCGGCACACCCTTTGCAAGAATTCCAGCATTTGCTGATCCATGCGGATCATGGCATTTCATGCAGTCCTTACCGGCAACCGGCGAATGCACGCGCGTCTGCTTAAGCCACTCGGCAACTGCCGGATGGCAGCTCTGGCAAAGCGCGCCCTGCGATTGCACCAGTTGATTGCCGAAATCCGAAGCGTGCGGATCGTGACACGACAAACATTCGCCATTAACCACAGGCTGGTGTTTCGCCGCCAGTTCGTCAAGTCCCTTGAGGTCCTCGTGACAGCTCAAACACAGCTTATCAACTTTGTCATTGAGAAGTGTCGCATGGCGCGACGCATGTGGATTATGGCAGTCCGAGCACTTGCCCCCGGAGAACGCCGTGTGTTGGCTCTTCTTGGCGTGCTCATCCTTGACATCTTCATGGCAAGTGTAACACACCTCCGGTTCGTTGACCTTTACATTCTGTGCGACAAGCAGGGATGAGGCACCGCAAAGCAGCCCCAGGATAGTCAGAATCTTCTTCATTATTCCTTACCTCCGTCCTGCGGGACTTCCGTGTGGCAGGCGTCACACGAACCACCGGAGAAGGGATCATGGCTATTCTTCAGAATCAATCTCTCATCCTTTGAGCCGTGCGGATCGTGGCACTTGCGGCAATCAATCTGACTTCCCGCCAGCCCGAGATGCTTCGATTTGAAATCAGTATCATCGCCGTCATGACAAGTAAGACACTGCGTCGGCACGCCCTCAGTCAACAAGCTGACAAAGCCGCTCGAATGCGAACTATGACACCCGCTGCATTCATCCTTTGCCGGCGCGTGTGCTACACCCTTGGTGATTACTTCATTGATATCTTTGTGGCAGCCCAGACACAGTCTCGGCTCTTTGTCGAGCAGGAGATTCTTGATCTTTCCGGAATGCGGTTTATGACAACTCGAGCATTCGCCTGCCTCCACCGGATGGTGCTTGCTCACCGCGTTCGCCGCGATCACATCCGAGTGGCACTCACCGCACAACTCTGCCGGTGCCGCCGTCAACAATCCTTTGAACTTCGTCGCATGCGGTGCATGGCAGGAACTGCACGTTCCTTCTTCAAACGGTGGATGCACGATCGTGTTCGTGCTGTCGGAGACAACGGCTTGATGGCAGCTCGCGCACAATTGATCCTGCGCGCCCGCCAACAGCGGTTTGATCGCCGAACCATGCGGATTGTGGCACTTCGTGCAATCGCCGGTTTTGATCGGCATATGCACACTGGCCAACCCCAGCCATTCGTTGACATCACTGTGACAGCTGGTGCACAGCTCCGATTGATTCGTCTTGACCAGCTTTGGATAAAGCGATCCATGCGGCGAATGACAATCCGTGCACAGTCCGTCAGTAAACGGTGCATGCGGACTTTCTGCCGTCGTCAACGCCTTCAATTCACTATGGCAATCCAGACACAATGTGTTGGTCTCTTTGGTCAACAGATGCGATTTCGTCTTGCCATGCGCTGTATGGCAGATCGAGCAATCTTCCATCACCGGCTTATGCGAGGATACTCCCCGTACCTGGGACTGCACATCATCGTGGCATTCCATGCACAACGACGATTCTCTGGCCGTCAGAAGCATTTTCTGTGCCGAGCCGTGAGGGTCATGACAAGTCATGCATTCACCCTCTGCGACTGGTGGATGGCTCCCCGCCGGAGCAACCTCGCTCTTGTCGTGACACGTCACACACAGTGCGTTGCCGTCATCAGTCGTTGCAAACGGCTTGGAATCAGTCGGTGCATTATGACAGGTCGAGCACTCTCCGCCTTCCACGGGTGCATGGATCGAGTTGGCAAACAACTTCGGCGAATCCGACGAATGCGGCGAATGACAAAGCCCGCAGTCCTTGTCCGCGACCGGATAATCGCCATGCGCCAGCGCAAATGCCGGTGTCTTGGGATCGTGACAGTCTGCACATAGCGTTGACTGATCTTTTTTCAGCAGCGCCTTGTGGTCACTGCCGTGGATTTCATGACAGACGAAGCAATCCTGATTCATCGGCGCATGAACAATCTTCTTTTCGTATTCACTGCGATTGTGACACGTGAAGCACAGCTCTTTTGCATTGGCGACCAGCAACCCTTTATGATCCGCGGCATGTGAACTATGGCAGACCGAGCAGTCGCCGGTTCTCGCCGGTGCATGAATGACCGCCTTCTCCATTCCCAATTCGGCTTTGTTGTGGCACTGATAGCAAAGCGCTGCGCCGGTTTCCTTCAGGCGCAACATTCCTACCAGTCCGTGCGGTTTGTGGCACGACAGGCAGTCCTTATCCTCGAACGGCTTGTGTTTCATCTTCCCTTTGAAATCACCAGTCGAATGGCACTCCAGACAGTTACCTTCCGAGGAAAAACGCTTCCCGCGTTTCACCTGCGCGCTGGCATCCGTCAGCGCCGATGATCCGGCCAATATCAGCAAAAGTATTGCAGCCGTGTATCTGAAGGCAGCCAGTTGGCGCTCTAAGAACAATCCTTCCTTCACTACATGCCTCTCATTCTGCCCGTTCCCAATCAGCTTAATTCTCGGCGCCGAGATACTTCTCGATCGCTTCGTCAAACATCACTATCTTCGAATTCGCTTTCAACTGTGCCAGCGTTTCGTCAAGCGTCGACGAAAATTTCTGCTGAAACATCACTTCGCGAATATTCATGTCAACTTCTTCAAGCGTCTTCAGCCGGCCTTGTTTGCGGTCCAATAACTTGAATATGATCCAGCCTTCTGCCGTCGGATAAGCCTTCGAACTCTGTCCCGGGCTTAGCTTCGCCAGATCTGCCTGAATCGATTTGGGAAATGCCTCCATCGAAGCGTTGACATTCTGCTCCGTCAGTTCTTTCGCACCCTTGCGGTATTTGTCCGCAACGTAACCAAAGTCTGCGCCGTCCTGCAACAACGCAACTGCGCTGTCAGCAAGCTCTTGGCTCTCTATGAGAACCTCGCGCAATGTCAAATCATCCGGCTCGCGAAACTTGTCTTTATTTTCGTTATAATACTGCTGGAACTCGTCGTGATTGAATTTGATCCGCGAAGCGACCGTTTCCTTCAAGTAAACTTCGATCAGCACGCTGTCTTTCGTCGATTCCAGCCTCCTGTTGACCCATGAAAGCGTATCCAGCTTCGCGTCCAGTCCGGCACGATACAGCAATTGATCTTCAACCAGTTTGTTCAGCGACTGGTATAACAGCGTATCGATGGCTGTCGTAGCCTGGGACATCGCCGAGTGCGCCGTCTCTTGCCGCAGACCCTGTTCGGAAACTACGGGAACGCTTGCCAGCTTTGCCACCGGGCGTTCGCTGCCGCGCTGGAAGGTCGAATCCAGCACTGAAGCCGTACTACGTGCAATCTCACCAATCGCGGCGCTGTCAACATCCAGACCATACTTGTCGCCCAACGCCTGAACAAACTTCTTCCATTGATCCATCTTCTGCTTCTCAAGCAGGATAGAAGTCACGTAGTCGCGAATCCCATCCAATTCAGCAGTGTCGGCGGGAGCCGTCTCTTCAACTCGCATGAGCGCGTATACCGCACGATAGGGGAAGGGCCCGATTAATGACCCTTGCTTCGCGTCGTTCAGATGCCGACGCAATTCGTCTTCAACCGTACTCCAGTACTTCATCGACTGAATACCGCCGACATAACGAAACATGTCGACCGAGTACATCTTCGCCAGACTGTCCATCGGCGTGCCCTGGCGAATCTGCTGCGCCAGCGAATCGGCGGTCGCCTTGCTCTCTACCGATATCGTCCGAACCCGTACCTTGTGGTAATTGGCGTGGAAGTACGCAAGCAAACTGGCCTCACTAACTGTCGAATCCGGCTTGAAGTTGTCCCGCACATAGATCCCGCGCACCCAGTTCTGCTTTCGACCATATAAGAACCGGGTAACATACTCGTCCTCGTTAATCCCCAGTGCTTCGGCTTCTTGCAGAATTAATCGGTCGTTCACGAGCTTGTTCAAGAGTTTATGATAGTCGAAGTCGCTCTTGGCCTCCGCCGACATGGCCGAATGCATCCTGCTGAATATCGCGTCTACATCCGACGTGAATACCGAATCGCCGTTCACAATCGCCAGAACCGCTCTTTCTGATTTCACTTGAGCATCAGCCGGCAGTGCGAACACAATCGTAGCCAGGGCCCCCAGCAAAAGCCGGAACATGGTGTCTTTGACTTCTTGGAATCTATTTCTCTGCATTCTGTTCTCCATCCAAAGTTGATTTTGACACCGGCGGCATTTTCTTGAACCAGCCTGTGATAAGTTCATCCCAACTATTCTTCAATGCCTGACGCGCTACTTCTCCGATCGCCGACTCGCGTCCGTAACCGAAAACCGTCTCCAGTGCCGCGCCATCCCGCTCCATCGACAGGGAAGACCTGACTTCTCCGTCGGCGGGATCTATGCTTCTTATTGTTAATTCAATCTCTGGTACCGCTTCAACTGACGTCCCGCGATTCGGCAGGAATCTGGTCACCATGCCGGTAACGACAATTGCCACGTCGAATTCGTCGCGCAAGATTGCAAGCGAGCTATCGTCGATTCCACCTTGAAAATTGCTGGCTAACCGCGTGCGTATGTGCGACAACTCGCCCGGCTCAACCACGTCATACCCGCGCTGCCACGCCTCCTGAATCATTGCGTTGGTGACTACCGCATCGGCATTAGGAACGTCTGTGCTATTGTCGAATCGCACAATCGCGATTCTTCCTTGTTGTATCAGCCGCAAATCGTTTTTCGAAGGTTTGCGCACTGGTTTGCGTGCTTGTTCCGAGAAATCCGGCATCCTCTTGAGTACTGTCTTGACGGCCTTGTTCGTCAGCTGCTCAATATCCGTCAGCCGTCCAATGCCAAACAACCCGGCTTGATCTTCACCTGT
>CAUJJY010000087.1 GCA_963205155.1 Candidatus Zixiibacteriota bacterium
ACTCGCGGGGTCAGGAGGATAGAACAAACCGACCGATGCCGCCTGATCAGCCAGAATTTGTGTAATAACACCGGGCTCGACAGTGGCGGTTTTGTTTGTCGTGTCAATGTCGAGAATCTTGTTGAGGCCGATGAGCGCGAGTACAATTCCGCCGAATTCTGCGGCCGCACCACCAGTGTAGCCGGTCCCGGCGCCGCGGGGAATGACGGGAATGCGGTGTTTGCGCGCTGCTTTCAAAAGGAGGGGAATCTGTTCCGAGGAAGTAACTGCAATTGCTGCCAGCGGCGGATGGACAATGTCGGTGGCGTCGTGAGAGCAGTCGTCGTAGGTAGCACCCTCGAGATGAATATTTTCTTTCCCGACGATAGCCGCCAAATCGGCGAAGAGCTGATCGGCAGTTGATAATCGGGATTGGATCATTATTCGGTCTTGGGTTTGGGCTTGGAATCGGCAGGCGGGGTCGAAGTCGAAGACGAGCTTGAATCGGAACTGGAGTCCTTCTTGTAGGACTCTTTGCGATAGTCGGTAATGTAGAAGCCGGATCCTTTGAAGATCAAACCGGTTCCGCCGGTGATGACACGCATGACGACACCTCCGCATTTCGGGCAATCGCGAACGGGAGGATCAGACATTTTCTGGAATTCCTCAAATTCGTGATGGCAGGTTTGACAGCGGTACCAATATGTCGGCATTCGTGATCCTTTCTAAGTTTTCTCTCCAGCTCTCACCTCCCGCTAGACGCGGGACCTTCGGCCTAACCCCTCTCCCTCAAGCGGGAGAGGGGAGGAAGTAAAAGGACTCTTAATTCTATAGGCCGCCCATTGTCATAGCGATTGCGGTGACGTTGACGATGTCTTCGGGCGAACAGCCGCGCGACAGGTCATTGACCGGTTTGGCCATGCCCTGGACAATCGGGCCGATAGCTTCGGCTTTCGCCATTCTTTGTACCAACTTATACGCAATGTTGCCGGCATCCAAATCAGGAAAAATCAACACATTTGCTCTACCTTCGACGGGCGAGTCGGGCGCCTTAGATTGTTGAACTTTGGGGATGATGGCGGCGTCGACCTGCAGTTCACCGTCGACGATGAGATTCGGCTCAATCTGCTTGACGAGTTTCAGAGCTTCAATGACCTTGGTGCAATCAGAATGTTTAGCCGAACCCTTGGTAGAGAAGGAGAGCATTGCCACGCGCGGTTCTTCATTCATCAGTGCCCGATACGAACGGGAAGTCGAGATGGCAATCGCGGCGAGCTGTTCGACATTCGGTTGGGGGATGACCGCGGAATCGGCAAAGAAGATAACCTTTTCCTTTTCGCCAAGGAACTCCGGCAGCACCATCATGAAGAAGCTGGAAACTGCGGTTATGCCTTTGCCAAGTCCGATAACCTGAATGCCTGCGCGAAGGACGTCACCAGTTGTATTCAAGGCACCCGCGACAGAGCCATCGGCAAGATTCTTGCGGACCATCATTGCGCCCCAATAGAGCGGCTGGCGAATGGTCTTCTCGGCTTCTTCCAGAGTTAGACCCTTGGCTTTGCGCAACTCGAACAATTCCTGGGCAAACTCTTTGTGGAGAGGCGAAGTTGCCGGATCGCTAACGGTGCATTTGCTCAAGTCGAGCTGGTGTTCTTTGGCGAGCGCAGTGATCTTGGCTGTATCGCCGACGAGAGTGACTTGCGCGATCCCCTCTGCGATTACTGTCTTGGCGGCCATGATCGAGCGTGGTTCCTCGCCTTCTGGGTATACCACTCGACGTTTAAGAGACTTGGCTTTATCGCGAAATTGCTGGAGCACGGACATATAACCTCCCGACTACTTATCTTTCCAGTTTAGATAAGCAGTGATAAATTCATCAATCGCGCCATCCATGACCGCCGAAGTATTCGACGTTTCACAAGAGGTGCGATGATCCTTAACCATGTTGTATGGATGAAAAACGTATGAGCGGATCTGGCTGCCCCATTCGATCTTCTTCTTATTCTTGACGTACTCTTCGAGCTTTTTCTCTTCTTCCTCGCGGGCGCGCTGGTATAGGCGGGCCTTGAGAACCTTGAGCGCGGATTCTTTGTTCTTTAACTGTGAGCGCTCGGTCTGGCATTGCACGACGATGTTAGTCGGGATGTGCGTGATGCGAATCGCCGAAGAGGTCTTGTTGACGTGCTGGCCGCCGGCTCCGGAGGCGCGGAAAGTATCGATGCGAATGTCGTCGGGGTTGATCTCGATGAGAATCTCTTCGCCGACTTCGGGGAGAACGAATACAGACGCAAATGAAGTATGGCGGCGTTGATTGGCATCGAAGGGGGAAATTCGCACCAGACGATGCACGCCGGATTCCGATTTGAGATAGCCGTAGGCATAGTCGCCGCGGACTTCGAGAGTAGCCGATTTGATTCCGGCCTCGTCGCCAACGGAGTAGTCGATCAGGTCGGCCTGATAGCCGTGGCGCTCACACCAACGCGTGTAGAGGCGAAGCAGCATTTCTGCCCAGTCCTGTGACTCGGTGCCGCCGGCGCCGGGATGAATTGAGACGATGGCGTCGTTGGGGTCATCGCGGTCGGAGAGCAAGGTGCGAAGCTCGAAGTCGGCAAGGAGCCGGTCAAGCTCGACGTGTTGTTGTTGGAGTTCGACTTTGAGATCGGCGTCGTCCGAGGAGAGTTCTTCAAGCGTCTCGAGGTCGCCGAGCGACTTCTCCAGCCGGGCGGACTCTTCCAACCATTTCTTCTCGAGGGAAATTTCTTTGAGAATGCCCTGTGCTTTTGCCTGATTGCCCCAAAAGTTCTCTGCCAGCGTTAGCTGTTCGAGTTCCTTGAGTTTCGCTGCCTTCTTGTCAAGGTCAAAGAAACTCCTTCAGCCGTTTGAAGCGTTCGGCTAATTCTTGTATGCTGGCTGTTTCCGTCAAATCTCCTCCAAATACACGTTGCCAATCGGCGTAATTATAGTTGTTATTATGACAATGTCAACTGCAAGAAAAATCAACGTTTTCGGGCTCTCCCTTAAAGGGATGGAAGACCTGATGGTGGCGCACGGCGAGAAGCCGTTTCGCGGCCGCCAACTGTTTCAATGGATCTACCAGAAGGAGTCCACCGACTTTACGCAGATGAGCAACTTCAACAAGGAGTTGCGGGACCTTCTGGATGCCAAGCACGATGTTCGCCTTCCGGAGGTCGTACGCAAACAGCGCGATCCGGAGGACACCACTGCCAAGTATCTGGTAAAATTCTCTGACGGGGCGATGGTGGAGATGGTGCTGATTCCGGTGCGGGAGCGGCTGGCGCTGTGCATGTCGAGTCAGGTGGGGTGTTCGATTGGCTGTAAGTTCTGCGCGACCGGATTAGTCGGGTTTAAACGCAACTTGAGTGCGGGCGAGATGATCGGGCAGTTCATGCTGGCGCGGAATCTCACCGGCGACAAAGAACTGGCGAACGTGGTGATGATGGGACTGGGCGAACCACTGCTCAATCTCGAGAATGTCGTGGAAGCGATTCGAACAATCAGTTCGGAGCAGGGGTTGGGATTTTCGGCGCGCAAGTTTACAATCTCTACGGTGGGCTTGGTCAATGAAATTCGCAAATTGACCGAGATGCGGTTGAAGTCGGGACTGGCGCTGTCGCTGCATGCGCCAATACAGAGTCTGCGCGAACGGTTGATACCGTCTGCAAAAGATAATCCGCTGGACAAATTGATTCCGGCGTGCCGGGAATATGCGCTGCAGTCGGGCGATCGGATTACGCTTGAGTATATTCTGATTGCGGGAATCACCGACACGATGCTGTGTGCAAAGGAACTGGCGCTGTTGACGCGCAAGATTCCGTGCAAGATCAATCTGATCCCGTACAATCCGATTGTTGATCCGAAAGGCGTGCCGCTGGCGCCGATCAAGGAAGTGAAAAAGGGCAGAGTCGCGGCGATGCGGGGGACGACGGCAAGGACATCCGATGGACCGAAGCCGTATTCGCCTTATGATTTCCGGACGCCGTCGCAGGATGCGATCGATCAATTCCGCGAGTACTTATATCCGCGCTGTCCGGCGGTGACATTGCGGACGCCGAAGGGGAGACGGATTGCGGCGGCCTGCGGGCAGCTGGTGGCGCAGGTGGAGAAGGCGGCGGGGTAGGGCGATTCGCGTCACGCGAGAGACTGACTTAAAGCTAATTAGTTCTTAAACGAGAATTTGATGGCGTCGCGGTTGCAGGTGGAGAGGCATTCGCCACAGGAAGTGCAATCCGGAAGGCCGAATGAGTCCGCCTTGATCAAGGGCTTGATAGTCGGGCAAGGGGACTTGATGACGCAGACGCCGCATTCATTGCACTTGGTGCGGTCGATACGAATTTTGCCGGGGGCGATTTTTTCCAACAACCAACTGACGGCGCCAATCGGGCAGATCAGATAACAGAAGGGGCGGTAAATGATCAGACTGGCGATGACCAGAATGGTCATCATGATGATCCACTGTGTTCCGACACCCCAGTGCAAATACTCGAAGTAGTTGATCGGGTCGTAGATGTTATAGGCGCTGTAGGCTTTCCAAATCGGCAGTTCAAGATGGCCGAGTTCGCCGCCAAGGGCATCCATTGATTCTTTGACGTAGAAGAAAGTGATGAAGAACATCGCCAACAGTCCCATTCTGACGGAATTGAAGGCGGTGAAGCTGAACTGCTTGACGCGCCACTTGAAGGGAATCTTGTTCACGATTTCTTGAAATGCGCCAAGGGGGCAGACCCAGCCACAAAATGCCTTGCGATAGATCAGGCTCGGGATGAAGATCACGAGTGTCAGCGCTAAAAATCCGACAAACCATTGGCCCCAAGTGAAACGGAACATAAATAGCTTGGTGACACCGCACATTGGGCTGGGATGGACGGGGAGAATCAGTTCGCTCCCGAAGAGGAAAAAGATGATGACAACTCCGAGCAGGCGAATCCAGCGATTGACTTTGACGAAAAACAGCACGCCGATGCCAACAGCCATTAGGAGGAGCATCACGAGATGTTTGGTGCGAGTGAGCATTTCCCATAAAGTGGGCTCGCGCTGGGTTTCGGCTTGATCGGCTACGTGGTTTTCTTCGGTCAGTAAAGCGGATGAAGTCGAATCAGCGGCAGTAACAGTGGCAGAATCAGAATGATTGTGGACGATGGCGCTGTCGCCTGATTGGGCTTGAAGGGAAACAGTCAGCGTGAGGCTCAATAGGAGCAAACCAAGAAGTCGAGCGATTGATCCACGAAACATGAATCTACAATACGGCAGAAGCCCCGGTCTGTCAAGAAGAACATCGAGGAAAATATCCGCGAAAATGTAATTAGTTGATTTTCTTGCGGAATTGATCCAAGCGGAAAGGCAGCTTAAACGGTTGAGGAGATGGGTTTTCGGCGGTGCCTGAATTTAGCATCTGGTCAGTCAATGTCATCATGACGGCGGTTAGGGCACCGCAGACGTACCAGTGTGCGCGAAAGAGGGAATGGCCGAACACGGAAGTGACGAACAGTGCGCCGATCGAACAGGTGATGGCATAGGAAATCCACATAAACGCGTGGTCGCTCTTGCCGGCGGCCTTGAGGCGTTTCCGCAGACGAAAGTTGGATCTCATTATATACCAGATCAGAGCGCCAAAGGTTATCAATCCAACTAATCCCAACTCGGAGATAATCTGGATATACATATTGTGCGGTCGGAGGAATGCGTGGGTATCGGAATAGTCTCCCGATCCATAGGCTAAGGGGAAACAATCGACGCCGATACCGGTGATTGGATTGGCTTTGAACATGCCCCAGCCGGCTTTCCAGGCATCGATACGTCCCTCGGATGAGGCGTCGCGTTCTTCGTTGAAAATCGAAGCGTATCGCACTTGATATTGCGGTGGCAGTGCGAACCAGCCAATTATCAGAACAAAGATTGCTACGACTGCGGTAATCATCTTCTTTTTTGAAACCAACCAAACGGTAAATGCGACACTCACCAAGCCGATGACGCCGGCGCGGGAGCCGGTGATCGCGATGGTGAAGATACCGGCGGTGAGAAATGCGAGCGGGACGAGTTTCAGAAAGTTGTTCTTTATCCACTGCATGGAAAACAGCATGAATGGGAGCGCGAGCATGATTGAAACGGCAAGAGTATTTGGATCGATGCCAGCCAATCCTTCGGCGCGCTCGATTCCCTGCGCAACAACCAATGTCCCGGAAAAGTAAGCAATGGCGGAACTGATGGCATTATAACCGCCAGCAAGCATGAAGAGCCAGATAAAGCCTTTGAGGCGCAATTCTGTGGTCAACACATTGATTAACGCGACGTAGTAGACACAGACCCAAAGGAAATCGATGCCAAACCAAAATGACTGGTAAGACCAGAACGAGAGAGGGACGGAGGCGAAAACTGCTGCGGCGAAAAATGCCATGTATTTGGTCATTCGATCGCGGAAGATTACAAAATGCTCACCGCGGTACTTGCGGTGAATGATTAAGGAGACGATAAGTGCCGCCAAGATCAATCGGGGCGGGCGCAGGGCTTCGATTTGCGTCCAGAGGACCTCTGGCTTGACAATGATCACTATGTAATACAGGATGAGACCAAAGTAGGGATACAGAGCGATCAAAACGCCGGCGAAAAGCACCAGGATGATTCCGGTGATGATCAGCGGCGGGACGAGCAGGGTGACCAGCCCCAAAGCAACGGCGGTCGCTATATAGAGGGCAATACCTATGCCACGGGGAGTAACCAACGTTGAGGCCTGTGGAGTGACGCTATAGGTAGATTCAGACTTGTTCGGA
>CAUJJY010000088.1 GCA_963205155.1 Candidatus Zixiibacteriota bacterium
AAGATGTCAAGCCCCAAGAGCGCTTGACCTACGGACTACGAACTTGCGGGATGCGATATTGCTTGCCACGATTTTGGCGGATGTGTAGTTTGAATTACACAAGTAGATCGAACGTTCCAAAGGTCCACCGAGCCGACCCGAAGACTAGGAAGAGATATGGCTAAATCACAGAGCCAACTGAACAATTCCAATAATGGATGGTGCAGGCGACTTTTGTTCTGCCGGTCTGCACGAATTCAGTTCAGAAACGTGACTCCACAAAGGAGGAACTCTATATGAAAACGCTTTTCAGGATTATCGGCATTTGCACGTTTGCGGTGCTGGGGTTGGTTGGGTGTGACGGGGATGATTGTCCAACATGTCCGACGTGTCCAAAGGAAGACACCAGTCGCTATCCTGGTTACGCTTATGTCACAACGACCAGCCTACCGGTCGCGGTTTATATTATTGACATTGAGGCAGACTCCGTAGTCGATAGTCTTGTGGATGAACAGCTCTTTCCATTCGGAGCGTTGCAGGTTGATGTTTCAACGGACGGCAAGTACCTAATAGCGTTGAACTACGGCATTGGATTGACGCTATATGAACTTCCATCCTTTCAAGTTATGTCGCAGCGTGTTATCAATGGCTACGCCTATTTGGTCTCGTGGAAGAATCAACTTCTACAGCAAGGGACAGAAGGCTTCACGCTCTATCAACTACCAAGCCTTGAACCTATCTTAACCAGAAATCCAGACATCACGAGCGGTATGATTTGGCTCGATGAAGAGACCAACTCATTTATGACGTCCGCGTTTCCGGATTCGCTCGTTACAATTGATCTTGATTCATTGTCCGTTAAACAGAGCTGGCGAATTGCTGATCCGCAAGGGTTTGGATACACAATCCGCAAGTTCTGCTGGAGCAAAGAACTCGGGATGGTCTATCTAATCGTTGATGGTACCGCCTTCATTGTTTACGACCTTAACACGTCACAAGTCGTTTCCAAGACGAGAATTCGCGACAGCTTCGGCGACTTACGAGTCAATCCAAGTGAAAAAGAGGTTTATGTCACCGACCCAATGCGTGACCCTACGGACCGAGAGTATCCGGGCAATGTCTACGTTTTTGATGCTCAGACCGGGGCGCTGCTCGATCTAATTTCGCTGTACGGTATCTGGCCTGACTTTCCCTATGCTGGTATGGCCGCGTATGAAATTGAAATAACTCCGGACGGCAAAGATTTGATTCTTGGTTTCGGGCGCCCTCGGTTTGCACCTGGTAACGTGGCGCGCGTTAAGATCAAAGAGCGAAAAGTTGAAAAACTCTATTTCAAAGATTTCGATCACTTTCCATCCGACATTGTCATCGGACCAAAGCCTCAATGACTTCGGATTCTCCGCTGCTGCCTCGGCAGACAGGTCGCGGGGAATGCTGAGACGCGGGACGTCGAACCTGGATTCCCGCCCCGAAAAGGCGGGATTTCGCTTCGCTCAACTTTCGCGGGAACGACGGCAAAGAGTGATTTCTGTATTCACATCCGTGGGCGGCAGACGTCCTCGTCTGCCCCTGTGTTTGAGAATGAAGCCTTGTTTGACTGTGCGAGTTACTTCCGCAGAATTATCTCCATCGCTTTTCCTTTGGCGAGTTCGTCAATCAACTTGTCCAAGTAGCGTATCTTTTGCATCAGCGGGTCTTTGACATCTTCTACGCGAACACCGCAGACTACACCTTTGATGAGAGGAGTATTTGGATTCATGGCAGGGGCTTGTGCAAAGAAGGTAGCAAAGTCGTTCTCTTGTTTGATCTGTCGCTGTAATCCCGCTTTATCATAGCCCGTCAGCCAGCAAATGATCTGATCAACTTCTTCTTTCGTGCGATTCTTGCGTTCCGCTTTCTGAACGTACATCGGATAGACTCCTGCAATTTTCATCGCGAATACTCGATCGTTGTTCATCGTCAATCCTCCTACGCAAAAGCCGGTAGCCCACCCGGAGCGAAGCGCAGGGTGGGATTGTTTGCTCCGAGTCCATCTTCAATCTTATCGATTTGAAGCACAAATTCCAGCGACAAGTTGACCCGGTCACGAAATATCGTGGTGTCGAGGACTGCACATCTCGGATCGCGATGGGAATATTTAGCGGCGTCAGGTCACATCCCGGACGGTCGTCTGTCGATTTCTGCCGGACTCTTCGGCGTCCGGGACAAGACCTGACGCAACAACGGAAAGCGGGCAGTTGGGGCGTCTGCCGCTCACAAAACCTAGATTCCCGCCCCGAAAAGGCGGGGTTTCGCTTCGCTCAACTTTCGCGGGAATGACAGCATAGAGAGATGCCTGTATTCACATGCAGCGTGGGCAGACGGGGACATCTGCCGCGTACAAAATGGCAGACACTCCATCATGATCGTTCACCCTTCATCACCCCACCTTCTCCACGATTTCAGTTGCGCCAAAGCCGCAGAAACGCTTAATTTCTGCCGGCCTGCGGCGATCTTACGCCCGGGTGAGGCACAAATGTTCTCGAAATTCGTAGGCGAATAAGGAATCTACCGATGAAAGTCACTTCACACGGAAGCAGCAAAACCCTGGAAGAGCTGGGACTGAATAATCTCGGCAACGTCTATTGGAACGCGACAACTCCGCAACTCTATGAAGAAGTCGTCCATCGCCACGAAGGCTATATCGCCCATCACGGCGCACTGGTAGTCCGCACCGGCCAACATACCGGCCGTTCCCCCAATGACAAGTTCATCGTAAAGGATTCGATCTCTGCTGACAAGGTCTGGTGGGGCGAGGTCAACAAGAGCTTTGAGCCCGAGCGGTTCCATACTCTCTTTCATCGCTTGCAGGCCTACTTGCAGGGCAAGGATATCTTCATCCAGGACTGTCATGCTGGCGCCGACATGAAGTTCCGCGTCCCGATTCGCGTTATCACGGAGGACGCCTGGACCTCGGTGTTCGCCCGCAACATGTTCCGCCAGATTCACGATCCGGGCGAACGCGATGCGCATGTGCCGGAGTTTACGATTCTCGCGGTGCCGCGCTTCCGCGCTATCCCTGAATTTGATGGCACCCGCAGTGAAGCATTTGTCATTCTGAATTTCGAACGCAAGCTGGTTCTTATCGGCGGAACTGCTTATGCCGGGGAAATCAAGAAATCAGTATTCACGATTCTCAACTACATACTTCCACATCACGGAGTCATGCCGATGCATTGCTCGGCAAATATCGGCAAAGCCGGCGATTCCGCGCTCTTCTTCGGTCTCTCCGGTACCGGCAAGACAACGCTGTCGGCTGATCCGGAACGGATGCTCATCGGCGATGACGAGCACGGCTGGTCCGATACGGGGATCTTCAATTTTGAAGGCGGTTGCTATGCCAAAGTTGTGCGCCTGTCAGCCGAGAACGAACCGGAGATCCATGCAGCGACTCGGAGATTTGGTACGATTCTCGAAAACGTCGGCTTCGACATTGATACCCGCAAGGTCGATTTGGACGACGTCTCACTGACCGAGAATACCCGTGCCGCGTATCCCCTTAGTCACATTGGTAATTCCGTGCCGACGGGAGTCGGCGGTCATCCCAAGACCATCATCATGCTAACCTGCGATGCTTTTGGTGTATTGCCGCCGGTTGCTAAACTGACCCCGGAACAAGCTAGCTATCAATTCATCTCCGGATACACTGCCAAAGTCGCCGGTACCGAAATGGGAATGGGTAACGAACCGAAGGCCACGTTCAGCACTTGTTTCGGCGCTCCCTTCATGGCGCTGCCGCCTTCGGTCTATAGCTCGCTCTTGCGCGAGAAGATTGCGAAACACAAAGTCTCCTGCTGGCTGGTAAATACCGGTTGGAGTGGCGGAGGATTCGGCGTCGGCAAGCGCATCAGCCTGCCGCACACGCGGGCGATTATCCATGCTGTCCTCTCGGGTGAGCTTGACAAAGCGCCAATGACGATGGATCCGATTTTTGGCATCAACGTCCCGCAGACCTGTCCCGGTGTGCCGACCGAGATTCTCAATCCACGCAACACGTGGAAAGACAAGGCAGGCTTTGACAAACAGGCGCAGGACTTGGCAATGATGTTCCACAAGAACTTTGCCAAGTACACTGAAGGTGTGCCAGACGAAATCAAGTCTGCCGGTCCCACCTATAAGGGTTAGGGACAACTGTTTGGAGATAGGTTCAGGGCAGAGCAGTTCTGCCCTGAATTCTTAAGGGGTGAGAAGCTTACGCGAATAAAGCCGGTAGGCTGTCTGATAATAGGCAATCGCATCCAGCAGTAACGCCGAATCCGACTCTATCGGCAGGGCTGTAAATTTTCCATCGATCGGATCGCGATCCCAGAGCCCGTTTTCCATCTTGATTCCCAATAATGCAAGCCGGTTGTTTCGCAATAAGGCCACGTCGCGGTTATGCGACAACAGCGCAAAGTCATAGCCCTGGTGCGACTCAAGTAGTGAGCGCCCGAAAAACTTGCTCGAATAACTGAAGTTCAAAACATCGAGTAAGGTTGGAGCCAGATCCATCTGGGATCCCAAAGTCTCCACCCTCTGGCCGGCAGGAATCAATGCCGGGCAGTAGAACAGGATTGGAATTTCATAGGAGTCCATTGGAATTTGCTGCCAGCCGTAAACCCTGGCGCCGTGATCGCCGAGAAACACGAAGATTGTACTGTCAAAGAAATCGTGGCTGCGGGCTTTCCGGACGAAATCACCAATCGCGAAATCGGCATAGCGCACGGCATGTAATCGTTCCTGCTTTTTGGGATCGAAGGGAATCTTACCCTCCGGATAGAGATATGGTTTGTGATTGGAGACTGTGATCATCGTTGCGAAGAACGGCTTGCCCACCGTGTGAAGTGAATCAAATGTCAGCAAGCTGTTATCAAAAAGGTCGCCATCACACACACCCCAGATGGTCTCAAAAGTTACGTTTTTGAAGTCAGTCTGGTCGATGATTTGGTCGAAGTTATTATTCGACGCGAATTGCTGGAAATTGTCAAAGTATGATCGACCGCCGTATAGGAACACCGTTTGATATTCGTTCTCCTTCAGGATTGACGGGAGACTGAATAGGTTCTCGTTCAACGGCCTCTTCACGATTGACTGTCCCGGAATCGGAGGAAAGCTCAACAGGCTCGCTTCGACTCCGCGCACGGTACGGTTGCCAGTGGCGTAAATGTTCGTGAAGAAAAGACCATTCTCCGCTAGAGAATCGAATTGCGGCGTGCAAGCAGGTCCCTCGGGATGCAGACTGCCAACGAACAAAGAGCCGAGACTCTCTTCAAGGACGAGCACGACGTTGAATTTGGATTGAATTCCAGAATCGACGACTTGGCGCGTGATATTGAGACTGTCAATTGGCTCGCTGAAGGTCGCATTTGGAGCCCTTAATTGCACACGCAGTCGCTCAATTGCATCGCGATCGGAGATACGGGAATAGTAAATGTCATAATCGAGTTGATTGGTGAATGCCGAATAGAAGAAGGAATATACACCATTCGCAGTAATCTCGTTTAAGACGCGATTGGACGAGATTCTTGATAAATTGATATTGAGTCCCAGGTATCCCACCGCAATTACCAATGCAAAGATGCCGATCATTTTGAGCTTTGTCGACGCTGATTTCGGAGTAGCCCATGCCGCCCGCAATCGCGGCGCCGCCCAAAAAGTGATCAAACACGTCGCGACAAAAACCGCGATCAAGATTTCCAGCACCGGATAGGAGTCCCAGATGTTTACGAATACTTCGTGAGGGTAGAGAAGGTAATCGACTGCGACATAATTGAATCGGGAATTGAATTCGTCGAAGAAAAATATCTCGACTACACCAAGATAGATCGCACCATAAGTGAAGAGAAAGAATCCGAACACCAATAGCCATCGTACCGGTGTCCATTGCAGAAATCGCCTGGGAGATAACGCGAGAAATACGGAGAACAAGGCAGTCGTGCAGAAGGCGATAAAGATGTCAAACAATAATCCTACTAATAAGGAAAACGGACTAAGCCATCCGCTGGAGCCAATCTGCGACCAATAAACAACAGCCAGTGTCAGGCGAGTCAACAGCGAGACTGTCAGAATCAGTAAGATGGCAATTTTGAGTTCTGCCCACGGATTAGCGGTTAGCCACGAGGACAAAGTGCGGGCAAGATTCTTCTTCTTCAGATCACATGCCTTGTGAGAGTGTTGCTGGGCGCATTGTACAAATCAGAACACCTTCTGGAAACACAAGTTCAGGTCAAAACGACAAAATTGGACAAATCTTGGCCGGGAACTTCTGCCAAGAGACAGTTGTTATCAATCCATAGTGAACAGAATACATGATTGATTTAGTCCAATAAAGACAAGAGACAATGTGTCATCAACCAGAATATTATCATTGTAAGGAGAAAGAATGAATCGTACAGCAACATTCGTCGTCGCCGCCATGCTAACCTCAACGTCGCTTTTTGCCCAAACCTGGGAAATCGACAGAACCCACTCGAGCGTTGGCTTCAACGTCACTCATATGGTAATCAGCAAGGTCAAGGGCCAGTTCAATACCTTCAGCGGTACCATCAATTTTGACGGCAAGGATTTCAGTGCCGCCTCCGTCGATGTGACTATTGACCCCAAGAGCATCGATACGAGCAATGAGCGTCGTGACGGCCACTTAAAAAGCCCCGACTTTTTTGCTGCCGACTCCCTCCCTGAAATGAAGTTCAAGTCGACTAAAATCACCGCTCTGGGTGACAACAAGTTTCAAATGACCGGCGACCTGACGATGCGCGGCGTAACCAAGCCGGTGACGTTGGATGGCGAGTTCCGCGGCACTGTGGCCATGAAGGAAGGCGCCAAAGCCGGTTTCTCCGCGATCGGCAAGATTAATCGCCAGGACTGGGGTGTTTCCTGGAGTAAGAGTCTCGATGCGGGTGGATTGGTAGTTAGCGACGATGTCGAGATCGTTCTCGAAATCGAAGCAGACAAGAAAATGTAGTTTCTGCCGCTATATAGCAATCAAAAGGCCGATGGATAATATCCATCGGCCTTTGTGTTTGCTGTGTTCAGTGAATCATTCAGCGATCAATTTCACCAGCCTCTGGCCTTGCGAAGGCCCGTAATCTGACCGACGTGGTTCTCGCCGTGATTGGCGTAGATCTTTAAGAAATCCTCCAAAACCATTTCGCCATGCTCCGGGTGAAAGGCAGTGCGCTTCCATGCCGATTCCGGCAGGGAGTCAAGCAATCCGCACCATCGCTCATGCAGTCCCGATATAATATTCAGCGACGCTTGAATCGGGTATTGACTGGCCTCGCGCGTGCGCGCCCATTCATCCTGCTCGTACGCCTTCACGGTCGGATGCTCTTCCGTCAACACCAACTTCATCCGGACAAATGCGTTCATGTGCGAGTCGGCCAAATGGTGTACGACCTGCAATACGGTCCATTTTCCGGGTCCGTATGGTGTATTCAGTTGCTCATCATTGAGCCCCTTTACAGCTTCACGAACGAGTGAAGGTAACGCCCTGATCTTGTCAATCATTTGCCTTCTGTCTTTGTCAGTAAGAATCGCATTTGGCATTATTTGCTCTTCCTCGCTTTCTTTCTGGCTGCGGCAACAGCTTTCAATGTCCATTCGCGCAAAAGCTGATTGTCTTCGACAACTCGCTCCGGCACCGAATAGTATTTCATGGAATATGAATCTTCTCCAAAAGGTCGAAACGGTTCCATTCGCTCCGCATCATAATCGGGGCGGTTAGTTTTGTCGACTTTGAAATATAGAGTGTCATTGTCTATTAAAGCAAAGAAAGTTATGTCGAAATAGATTCCGACACCACCAAACATCTTACGTGCGGTCACTGCTCCGACCGTTCCGAGTCTGTCAAGAACATATTCTAAGTAACTATTACTGACGGCCATTTGTGCCTGCCCAGATCGAGGTTTCATTTCTATTTACGCGTCCGGCAGCAGTTCGTCAAATCACTGTCACAGAACGGGTAGCTGCCGGGCAGGCGCGATCAATCAGCAATTCAAAAATACGGCTCAGAAAAAAACTAAAAAATCTACTTGACGAGTCGATATTATAATCGTATACTGACATGCGATTAGGATGTTATGATATCGAAAACTGGAATACATGCCCTCGCGGCAATGACAAAACTGGCAACACTAAAGCCCGGAGAATTCGCCGGTGCCGCTGATATAGCCAACGAGATTGGAGCACCGAAAAACTACTTGGGAAAGCTACTCAAGTCCTTGGCTGGTAACGGAATGCTGATCTCACAGAAGGGCTTTAATGGTGGATTCAGATTGGCAAAAGATGCTGATGATATCTCGTTATTTGATGTTGTTGAACCAATTGACAAAGTTAGTCGTTGGGGAAACTGCTTCATGCGGTCCGGCAGCTGCTCGGAGAAAGATCCGTGCGCAGTTCACAGCCGGTGGAAGACGATTCGCGAAGGGTATCTTGGTTTCCTTCACGAAACGTCAATTGCGGATCTGGTATCCAAGAAAGTCACGTTATGACCATTTCCTTTTTGCTAATAATACGATATGTAGATGTGATTTATAGTGTTTATGGCAATAATATCAAGTTTTCTATAATCGAACTCCCAAGGAGGGAATCATGAGACCGACTCAAACACTTAGCAGCGAACATCGAGTCATCGAAGTTGTCCTTGATAGTCTCGAACAGCTGATTGTCCGCAGCCGGGCAAGTAACTCGCTCGAACGTGAAACGGCTGAACAATTCGTAGACTTCATTCGCACCTTTGCTGATGGTTGCCATCACGGTAAGGAAGAGAACCATCTGTTCACCGCACTTGAGGGCAAAGGCGCCTCGCGCGAAAGCGGTCCCGTCGGCGTGATGCTTCATGAGCACCAACTTGGCCGTAACTACGTTTCGCAAATGTCTGGAAGCATCGCTGCAGCTGCCACAGGCGACAGGGCCGCACTCGAAACATTTCTTCTTAACGCCGCCAACTATGTGCAACTCTTGCGAGCCCACATTCTCAAAGAAGATCAGATTCTATTTCCTCTCGCCGATAGCCTGTTTTCCGAAGAAGACTACGCCAAGATCAACGCCGATTTTGCTCACGTCGAATCGCATCACATGGGAGAAGGGACACATCAGAAGTACCTTGATCTTGCCAAGTCATTGGCAGACAAATTCGGTGTGAAAGCGGATGCTCTTCATGGGCAAGTCTCGTGTGGATGCAGCCACGCCAAAAAGAGTCAACCAATCAATGAAGTCAATGCACTGTAGGCAGAACTAACTGGTGGAGAAGTGATATGAGAAAATTATGGATGGCCTTCACGGTAGTGGTGTGTCTCTCATTTGCAGTGCTCGGATGGGCCGGATTCAAGATCTATCAGGAGAAACCCCCTCTTCCTGATCAAGTGAAGACTACCGAAGGCGTAGTCTTGATCGACCGCGGAGTCATTACCGAGGGCCAGAACGTTTGGCAGGCAATGGGGGGAATGGAGATAGGTTCAATCTGGGGTCACGGCAGCTATGTCGCGCCCGACTGGACTGCCGATTGGCTTCATCGCGAGGCCGTTTTCATTCTCGCAGAGTGGTCGAATACCGACTTTGGTGTCAGTTACGAGCAACTTGATGTCGAGCGTCAGGCTTCGTTACAAGCTCGACTCAAGAAACTGATACGAACGAATACTTACGACAAAAACACTAACACGATTATCATCGATCCGGTCAGGCAGCGGGCATTTGAAGCAAATCTCGCTCATTACAGCGACATCTTCTCGAATGGTCACACCAAGTATGCAATTCCCGCAGGAACTGTAACTGATCCGGCGAGATTGAGGCAGATGTCTTCATTCTTCTTCTGGACTTCATGGGCGGCGTCAACCAATCGGCCTGACGATGTCATGTCGTATACCAGCAATTGGCCGCATGAACCACTGGTAGACAATGTTCCGACCAGTGATGCTATCATTTGGACTGGATTCAGCATCATCATGCTATTGGCCGGCATTGGAATGATGGTTTGGTATCACGCCTCACAGAAGAAGGAGCCAATTGCAGAGAAGCTGCCGCAGCAAGATCCGCTCTTCTCCTTCAAACCGACGCCCTCCCAACTCGCCGTAGTCAAGTACTTCTGGGTTGTGGCGGCACTCTTCTTAGTGCAAATGATCATGGGCATCATTTCAGCGCACTACGGTGTCGAGGGTGACGGTTTCTATGGCATACCGATCGCCAAATGGTTGCCGTACGTCATCACTCGAACGTGGCATACTCAGTTGGGAATTTTCTGGATCGCGACCGCCTGGCTTGCTGCCGGTCTGTATATCGGACCTGCCGTCGCCGGAAAAGAACCCAAATTCCAGCGTCTTGGTGTCAACATTCTCTTCGGCGCATTGATTGTCGTAGTCGCAGGTTCGATGACCGGCGAATGGCTCGGCGTGATGGGCAAATTGACCGGCGACAACTGGTTCTACTTCGGTCATCAAGGCTATGAATATGTTGATCTCGGTCGTATCTGGCAAATTGGTCTCTTAATCGGGCTCTTCCTTTGGGTCTGGTTAGTTGGACGATGCATCCTCGTCGCGATGCGCAAGGGTGGCGATCAGAAGCCACTGATGACGATGTTCTTGATTGCATCCGTTGCCATCGGCGCATTTTACGCTGCCGGGCTGATGTGGGGCAAGGGAACCCATCTTACTATGGCCGAATACTGGCGGTGGTGGGTGATTCATCTCTGGGTCGAAGGATTCTTTGAAGTCTTCGCCACGGTCGTAATCGCCTTCCTTTTTGCACGACTTCAACTGATTCGTCTCAAGACGGCAAATTCGTCGGTGATCTTTGCAACGACGATCTTTTTGACCGGCGGCATCATTGGAACGCTGCATCATCTATACTTCGCTGGTACACCCACCGTCGTCATGGCGTTGGGAGCCGTGTTCAGCGCCCTCGAAGTCGTGCCGCTGACCATTATTGGTTTTGAAGCATGGGACAATATCCGATTGGCGCGAGCAACCCCATGGGTCATGAGATATCGCTGGCCAATCTACTTCTTCGTCGCTGTCGCTTTCTGGAATATGGTCGGTGCCGGGCTGTTCGGTTTTATGATCAATCCCCCCATCGCTCTCTACTATATGCAGGGACTCAACACGACGCCGGTTCACGCGCACACCGCGCTATTTGGTGTATACGGCATGCTCGGAATTGGCCTGATGTTGTTTTGTTTGCGAGTCCTCTATGTCCGCAGCGACTGGAAGGATAATGTCATCAAGTTTGGCTTCTGGACAATCAACATCGGCCTCTTGGCAATGGTGCTCTTGAGCCTGCTGCCTATTGGGTTCATCCAGACTTGGGCCTCTGTCGAGACCGGTTACTGGTACGCTCGTTCCGCCGAGCTGCTCTATTCTCCAGCGGTGGAAGTGTTCAAGTGGCTGCGCGCCCCGGGAGACACCATATTCGCACTGGGAATTCTAACCATCGTGCTCTTCATTTTCGGTCTAAGAACGGGCCATTCACTCAAGAAGGGCTCGAATACCGAGAAATAGGCGCGGTTTCACTCCCAGAAAGGCCATTTTAACACTGTGGGCAGGTCGATTGACCTGCCCATTGATTATTCCCAAGCCACCGCTGCCCGATCCGGAGAATCGAACCGCCGACCATTCGGGTCCCCATTAAACTCCAAGCAACATCGAATTTACACTTGACGTATATTCAACAGGGTGTATCTTAACAGTGTAGACAACAGCCAAACAATAGTTCAGACTTACTGATTTCGATGACACGGTCTTTTTCCGCCACGGCGGAACGGCTCAAATTTATTTGAGACGGGTCGAAACTTTAAACAACGGACGTTGTTTGACTGTAGTGAGAGGAGGAAAGGCTATGACAGCGAAGAGAACGGGCGCGATAGCCTTCTGGGTGGTCGCGGTAATGGTCGCCGTTGCGATGCTGGCTGTGCCGGCTTCAGCGGGTCCCAATGACAAGGATGATCTCTATGCCACCGGCATTACTGGTGGTAAGACGAAACCAATCCTCGACATTGAGAACCGCATCTCGCCGCCGGCCAATGATCGACCAATCAAAAAGGTCGATCCAACTCGCCGACTGATTTCCGACACCACGAAAACGGTTGAAGACGCTTCGCGCTACCAGCTCTACATTGAACCGGTGTATCCGCGCCAAGCTCGCTTGGTCAACAAAGAAGCAGTCGTCGAGGTCAACATCACCTTCGACAAGAAGGGCAAAATGAAAGACGCTCGCGTCGTGAACTGCACGACCCCCGGTTGGGGATTTGAGCAAGCAGTGCTCGCTGCGTCGTTGGAATCGAAATTGTCAGGCCACGGCGAACGAGAGATTACAGTAAAAGCGACCTTGAAGTTCAAACTTCAGAGTAGGTAAGTCGATTTAGAATTTGCTTGGAAGCCCGGTTTCGTTGGGCGTCATTAGACGCCAAGCGAGACTGGGCTCTTTTATTGCCCTCTTGGGCAGATCGATGTCCATACGGTCAATCCAAAAAGAAAGGTCCCCGTTGAGCGGGGACCTTTTCAATTTAGTAGTAGACTATTGCTAACTACAAGCGGAGCATGGCGCCGGTCCACCAGAGAAGATGAAGGCGATCATATAGACCGCGTCAGAAATGGTAATTGTTCCACTACAGTCGGCATCTCCATGAAGTGTCGTTTCTGGTGATGGACCGCCCGAGAAAATATAGGAAATCAAATAGACCGCATCCGAAATGCTTAAATTGTTGCTGCCATCCGCGTCACCACATTGAACGACTCGAATCGAAAATGCCTTGTCGTTGACTGCCAACGACTGGTCCTGGACTCGTGCTGTGAAGTTTAGCGTCCCGGCAGCAGACGGTGTGCCCGCAACGAGTCCGCTGGTTGAAAGTGCCAAACCAGTACCCGAAAGGTCGTCACCAAGGTCAATCCAGGTCTTTGTACCGGTTCCGCCTTCACTGGTCAATTGTTGTGAATAAGGCACGCCTACCTGTCCATTGGGTAACGTTGTGGTGGTAATTAAGAGCGGATTTGATTGCGGCGGGAAAATCACCACATCGATCCATGCCTTGTCGCTACCCGCTACTTGTGAACCGTCTTTCTCGTATTTCCATAAGAACGTTCTGGTACCCGGAGTGACTGCATAACTTGCCTGAGCCCAACCGACGTTACCGGACCAGGCACCTTGCTGTACGCCGTCGATGTAGAATCGCAGCCAATCCCAGTTGAACTCCGACGAAACCTTATAGTAGAAGGAGATGTTTGCCGCTGACGTGACCTGCTGGGTAACCGACATCGTCGAAGATTGACTATGACCGATTGCTCCACTGGCGGCTGAATAACTGCCTTCATATTGTCCCGTTGAAACGATCGTCCACGGCAGATTGCCGCCCATCGTCCAACTGAACGCAGAGAAGTCGCCGCTTTCGAAGTCATCAACCAACTGCCCAACAGTCAGTGAGAAAAACGTTGAGTCGACATAACCGCCATCGGCGGTCACGTCAACGCGGAAGTTGACGACGTGATTTTGCGGGCAAAGACCGGAAACGTCGAAAACATAATCGGAATTCGACTGTGCTGTGCCGCCCATTTCGGCGATCATGGGATAGGTAGAAGTGTTCTGGGTAACTGTGACATAGGAATCAGTCGTGCTCAACACACCCTGCGGATTGACAGCATCGCCACCGCCGTCATTCCTAAGCGTAATGCGCATGGCGACATTGTCGCCGGCGCCAATCGCCGCCGGAGCATTGTCATCAACGTAATAGACCACGGGGATCTGCGGGACCTGCTGTAACTGCACATCGACGACGACCGAACCGTTCAATGATGTGATGATTCCCGAGACTGTCTGCGAAACATAGCCCGGCGCACTGAAGCGCAATGACCATACTCCGGAAGCGATCATACGATGGTAGTTTCCATGCGTCGGATCACAACGTACTTCACTGGAATCAAGGTCATGCCCAACAACTGTGACCAACGCACCCACGGGCAGGGTCGTCTGTGCATCAGTTACGACGCCTCTTATTCCAAAAAGAGCCTGTTCAAGATATTTCAGCAGGGAAAGGCGATTGTAATTCCAAAGAGTAGGCAACTGAGCGGCCGGAAGTAATTTGGTGTTCGAGATTTCTATGGTTACTTCGCGGCACCCGTACCAGTAATTCATGAAGTCCTGGCGCCCACCTTCAACTTCGTACCAATCATAACCGTTGGTGATGCCATCATTGTAGCCATTAATATACGCGGCTGGTGCGGCAGCGACCTGGCAAGTATCCGCGTATTGATGCGAGATTGTCTGCCACCAGGAATCGTCGGCATGTCTTCTCGACCACGTATCCCATGGATAATTTACAACTTCTGTGCCGCCGTGAAAATTCGCCGAGATGACGAAACTACGTGCAACCGCAAAATTCATCATCGCCGTTGTTTCAACCTGATAGACTTCGCCGTCTGGATGCGGTCCACCCTTGGGGTCCGGGAAATTGCGGTTGAGATCGATTCCGTTTGCGTTGCCGCGCCACGCTCCCGAAACGGTCGTGTTACCGCTGCGATACGTGCCGTCGGGATTGGCAAGCGGATTGATGTAAATCTCCATATTATTTACCATGTTCTGGATGCGCGTATTGCCGGCATTATAACCGACCAGCAATGAATCGATCAACCGCAGCATCAAGACGTAGCCGGTAGTCTCATCACCGTGCATTGAAGATGTATAGAAAACTTCCGGCTCGTTTTCCTCTGAAGTCACATTGTCGGAAATCTTCACGGCCAGTAGTGAGCGTCCCTGCACAGTGGTTCCGATCGGCACCAACTGACAGAGTGTTGGATAATTAGTAACAAAGTCATTCATCATCTGGACATAGGCAGTGTAAGTTGGATAAACATCCCAGGCCATTGCATCTCGGAAGTTGTCGCTCATCGCAACTTCACCGACATCGCCCGGGTTCGGAAGCAATTCGTACGAATACCCCAATGTCTTGAAGTGGTCGAATTGCTTGTCGTTTGCGTAGGCATAAACGACTTTACCGTCAAAAGGACTGCACTCGTCTAACGAAATCAGTTTCGTGAGAGTAGAAATCTCCTTGCGGTCCTGTATCTCAAATCGGAAGTAGTATTGATGTAATTCGGCGGCTTGCAGGCTGGAAACAAACAGCAGAAAACCCAGCAGGCTAATTTTTAGCGCTTTGAACATGGAAACTCCCATCATCGGTGCAAAGAAGTCCTCAAGTTGGCGAAGACGTTGATTGTGGTACTAGCTCAACGGCTAAGATAGCCAAATTCAACGATTTAGCAAGCAAAAAAGCTCTCGGCTGGTCAGTCTTGCACACTCTTTTGGTCGTTTACCCGATGCAACATAATCACTTCTTGTCCCTGTGCTTCAATTGGGAAAAATTTCACATTCGCCTTAGACTGACGCAACCTTTGATACCGATTGTAGTTTATATTAGGACATCGTGGCCGCAACTCGTATTAAAGAAAGCGATTGACGGCAGGAAAACTTTAGATAAACTATGGGCACAACATGAGTGAATTCAAGACAGGAAATGTCGATCTTTCGACATTAAAAATTGATAAGTCAAATAAGTCCGGTGCGTCGGGCCGTGGTCGTAAGTGGCTGCATCTGCTTTGGTTGTTACTACCAGTCGTATTGTACTTTGGCTATCAACTTACCATCAAACAGGTAACCCCTGCTACCAAAGTCAAGATCGCGACTGCCCAAATGTTGACGGGAAGCGAAGCTTCGGCTGAATTAGTCGCTACCGGCTATGTCGTCGCACAGGTCAAAGCTGCCGTCGCTTCCAAAGCAACAGGTCGACTCGAAGTCCTCAACGTCGAAGAGGGCGACATCGTCAAGGCAAATCAGATACTGGCGATCCTTGACAACGCCGACGTCAAAGCCGACCAGGCCCGGGCTCTTGCTAATCTCGAAATGGCCCGCGCTGATTCTGCGGATGCTGCAATCAAATATAACCGCGTAAGTGAGCTGATCAAGTCCGGCTCGACGACACAGGATATCGTCGATGCAACCAAAGCTAACTACGATCGCGCCGTTGCATCGGTAAATGTTGCACTTGCCGGAGTACGTTATGCTGAAGTCACGGTCGAGAATACAATCATTCGCGCGCCTTTCGACGGGACGGTCCTATCCAAGGACGCGGATGTCGGTGAAATGGTGGCGCCGTTTTCTTCCGCCGGATCTTCCCGTGGCGCCGTTGTAACGTTGGCCGATATGAGTTCGCTTGAAGTCGAAGCAGATGTCTCCGAGTCAAATATTTACAAGGTGAAAGTCGGAGCACCCTGCGAGATCATTCTCGACGCCTATCCGAATATCAAGTATCCGGCCGCCGTTAAGAAGATTGTCCCGACTGCGGATCGTTCGCGAGCGACAGTCATGACCAAGATTGCATTCACGCAGATCGACGAGAAGGTGTTGCCGGAAATGTCTGCCCGGGTCAATTTCCTTCCGGAGAAATCGGGCGTTGCCGAAACCCCGCAACCTGCGGTGATCGCGATTCCCAAATCAGCCGTCACAAGTCGAGAGGGACGCAAGGTTGTCTACAAGTTAGTTGGTGAAAACGTTCAGGAGGCCGCTGTCCAAATTGGCCGCGAACTCGGCACGTTTACAGAGATTTCATCCGGCATTGCTGTTGGCGATCAGGTCGTACTGTCACCGGCTGGCGGCATGAAATCCGGCGACAAAATCGAAATATCACAGTAGCTGGCATAAAAGGATTCTCATGGCACAAGCTTTAGTACAAGTTCGCGGTGTATCCAAGTCTTACTATCGCGACTCGCTGGAAATACCAGTGCTGCGCAATATCAGTTTCGACATTCCCGAAGGCGAGTTCCTTGCATTGATGGGACCTTCCGGGTCTGGCAAGACTACGTTGTTAAATCTCATTTCCGGCATCGATCAACCGAGCGGCGGCGATTTGGTCGTAGCCGGCGAGAACATTGCCAGGATGAGTGAGGGCCAGCTTGCCAAATGGCGCTCGCAGCATATCGGACTAGTCTTCCAATTCTACAATTTGCTCCCGGTGCTGACGGCATTCGAGAACGTTGAACTGCCGCTCCTGCTTTACAAGTTGTCCAAAGCTGATCGCCGCAAGCGTGTCGAAACCGCGCTGACTATCGTCGGACTTGGCGACCGTATGGATCACTATCCGCGGCAGCTTTCCGGCGGACAGGAACAGCGGGTCGCCATTGCTCGCGCCATCGTCACCGATCCAACACTACTCCTTGCCGACGAGCCGACCGGCGATTTGGACAAGGTCTCTGCCGAAGAGATCATGACCTTGCTCTCGCGTCTGAATAAGGAATTCAACAAGACTATCGTAATGGTTACCCACGATCCGCGCGCCGCCGAGAAGGCGCACTCGATTCGCAATCTTGACAAGGGCGAGTTGGCGTAGGTGCGATTATGTTGATGAATTTGATTTATCGCAATTCGTTCCGCCACAAACTGCGCACAATTCTCACTGTCGTCGGACTTGCCGTTGCCGTCATGGCCTTCGGTCTGATTCGTACTGTCGTCGACGCCTGGCACGCCGGTGTCGAGGCCGCTGCTCCCGACCGTCTGATCACCCGTTCATCGATCTCAATCACGTTCACGCTTCCGCTCTCATACAAAGAGCAAATCGAAAAGATTGACGGCATCAAGGCTGTCACCTATGCGAACTGGTTCGGCGGAACATATGTTGATGCCAGCAATTTCTTCGCGCAATTTGCGGTTGAAAAGGGCAACTATTTCAAAGTCTTCCCTGAATTCATAATATCTCCCGAAGTAATGGACGCATTCAATTCCAACATAAAGGCGGTGATTGTCGGCCAGAAACTGGCTGACCGCTTCGGATGGAAAGTCGGCGACCGCGTCACGCTCATTGGCACTATCTTCCCGGGTAACTGGGATTTCGACGTCGTCGGTATTTATAAAGGCAAAGATCAAACCATAGACGAGTCGACCTGGTTCATGCGCTGGGAGTATATTGACGAGACCATGAAGGAGCAAATGCCCGGCCGTGCCGGTGAGGTCGGCTGGTATGGATTGCAGCTCGCCGATCCGTCAAAAGCAGCCGAGGTCTCGGCTGCTGTCGATGCGCGCTTCAAAAACTCATCTGCGGAAACACTGACCGAAACCGAGAAGGCGTTTCAGATGAGCTTTGTCGCTATGTCCGGAGCGATCCTTGTGCTCTTGACAGTTATGTCATGGCTAATCATCGGTGTTATCCTCATGGTACTGGTCAACACCATGGCAATGACTGCGCGCGAGCGGACGTCGGAGTACGCCTTCATGAAGTCGATGGGATTCCAGGGATATCATCTTTGGGGAATGATCACCGGAGAGGCAATCGTCATTTCCCTTACCGGCGGATTGCTTGGTCTGGCGCTGTTGGCGGCAATCGTCAACGTTCTCAAGGCCGGATTGAGTGCCTGGTTCCCGGTCTTCAAGATACAACCGTTGACCTGGATACTTGTCGTGGCGCTGGCAATCATCATCGGACTGATTGCTTCGGCGTTCCCGGTTATCAAAGCAATGCGGATGCGCATTGTCGACGGCCTGCGCGTTGTGGACTAAAGAGGTAAAATAATGATTCCTGCAAGCTATACATTCAGAAACGTCACCAAGCATAAGGTCACTTCGACACTGACCATTTTCGGCGTCGGCTTGGTTGTATTCGTCTTCACTGCCGTGCTCATGTTGGCACACGGGCTATTCGCCACGCTGGTGGCTACTGGAAGTGACGACAATGTCGTCATCATCCGCAAGGCATCGCAATCGGAGGTGACCTCAATCATCATGCGCGAGCAAGCCGACATCGTCTCGACTTTTCCTGAGATCAAATTGGGTCAGGATAACAAGCCGCTTTTTACGAATGAGCTCTATGTCTTGATCAGCCTCGTGAAACGTGACGATGATGGAAGTTCAAACGTAACCGTCCGCGGAGTTACCGAAAAGTCAATGGAGATGCGGCCCGATATCAAGATACTTGAAGGCCGGATGTACCAACCGGGTACTGCCGAAATCATTGCCGGGAAATCGATCTCCAACCGTTTCAAGGGCTGCAAAGTTGGTGAACAGGTTCGTTTCGGATCGCGCGATTGGACTGTGGTCGGAGTCTTCGATGCCGCCGGCTCGGCGTTTGACTCGGAAATATGGGGCGACATCGAACAAATGATGGATGCCTTCCGCAGACCGGTGTATTCTTCGCTTACAATGAAGCTCAACGATCCAGCAAGTCTTGCTGCTGTAACATCGCGAATCGAAGGCGATCTTAGATTACAGCTCGAGGCGAAACCTGAAAAAGAATATTATGCCGCGCAGTCGACGGCGACCACCCAGTTCATCATGATTGTCGGCGTAGCGATATGCATAATTTTCAGTTTTGGCGCCATCGTCGGCGCCATGATCACCATGTATGCCGCCGTCGCCAACCGGACAAAGGAGATCGGCACCTTGCGATCTCTGGGATTCAGCCGCCTGGCTATTCTTCGGACATTCTTATTCGAGTCCTTCGTAATTTCTCTGGCCGGAGGAATAATCGGGCTGGCTGGTGCGAGTTTCCTGCGTTTTGTCGAAGTCTCAACGGTGAATTTCAACACGTTTTCGGAACTCGCCTTCAATTTCCGTCTCAACGGCCCGACAATCATTTCGGCCATAGTCTTTGCAGTCGTAATGGGTTTCCTGGGCGGATTTTTGCCGGCGGTTCGTGCTTCGCGGCTCAAGATTGTTGACTCGTTGCGCGCAACTTAGTCCACTTTTTTGCCGATATTAATCCTGTTGACACTCATTTCGCAGGATGATATATTCGATTAGGATTTCACTGGGACATGGTGAAATGGTATCACAACTGACTCTGGATCAGTTTTTCGGGGTTCGAATCCCTGTGTCCCAGCCAAATTATTTCCTCACAAAGAGTAACGGCTTTTACGGCTCTTGGGCTTCGTAGTCAGGCTGCAAAGTTTGAGAGTTCGTGGTTACATCAACTCGTTTCTTCACAGACAGAGAATATCCATCTAAGTGTGGCGTCGGTTCGTCGTCGACTCACCGATATCACGAAGTTCACGTGTGGCGCGCCTTCTGATGATCCGGGTATTCGACCCGTTCAATGCCCATGCCGATGATGCAGGTCCGGCCAATGCGGATGCGAATGCTCCACTGGTTCATGATCGTGCCAATGGGAATGCCGCTTCGAGCGCTCAAGACCTTCATGTTCATGATTGTGATGATCATCATCATGGCTATGTGTGTGTTCATGTGAAAGCGCTTCATGCTCGTGTGCATGTTGATGTTGGTCACGGAAAAGAAGACCAAGCGAGATTGCGAGTAATCCTGCCGCGACTATCTGTATTGGTGTAATTGACTCACCCAGTATCAAGGCCGAGAGTGCAACGCCAATGAACGGCGCACTGGCGAAGAACATCTGTGCTCTTGTCGCCCCCATGCCCTGTGCAGCGGTAATGTAAAGAGTAATGCTTGCTCCGTAAGCGAGCATGCCGACAGCCAAGGCAGACAGCACGGCGAATCCCGAGGCAGTAACAGGATCTGCAAATGCTCCGATCGTCAGATTTACCACTCCGGCCACCGATCCTTTCCAGAATGTACTCTGGGCAGGAGTAATTCCGTCGATCAATGCCGTGAAGTGATTGTCCACTCCCCAGCAAGTGCAAGCCCCCGCTACGAGCAGGCCCGACCAAAGTCCCGCCGCGCCTTCACCGACACTAAGCAACATGCCTGCGGTCACAACTCCGGCGACCCCGAACCAGCCGTACTTTCCGAGATGGTCATTGAATATCAAACGGCCTAAGATCGCTGTTGCCACCAGCTCCAGGTTGAGCCACAGCGATACTGAAGAGGCAGATGCAAGCTGAAGCCCCAACATCAAGAGGACAGGTCCGAGAATGCCTCCGAAGAACACTGCGCCAAGTAGCAGCTTGCGGCTCCGTGCCGGCATGTTCCATGGGGGCCGCCAGGAGCGACGTTTCAACATCCCGCCAAGCACACCAATAGCAGCGCCAAGATAAAGCAATCCAGCGAGCTGAAAAGCCGACAGACTTTCGAGCAACAGCTTACTCGCCGGAGTGGCTGCTCCGAACAGAGCCGCCGAGATCAGCGCAAACGGAAGTGCGTATCGGACCGAATGTCTTGCGTTCTGCAAGTTGTTACCTCGTGTGCTGCCTATAAGCCGGACTAAGGGACTAATACAAGGTGCTATACCAACGCCTGACGCACAACATGAATTCTGTACGTTTGCCTTGACAGGGTCAAATCAGAAACCTATCTTGATAATTGTGAAACGCGGACTACATCACTCTACGATTGCACCACTGGTTCGCAGTCTATTGATCGGAGCTCTGATCTATTTCGGTGCCGTCTATCCGTATGTTCACTTCCATAACGACCACGACGATGAGTTCGAATTAACGTTTAGTCTTCACCCGTTGGGTGTGGATCCTGACAACCTGCCCGATCACGATGGCGAAAATCATCATCACAATCTGCAGCACCCCACTTCCGGCTGCGTATTGACTCGCCAGACAGCGCCAAGTATTTCACTCCCTCACGCGTTCTTGCCCACGGTGGCACAGATCTCGCCGGATGATAATTCTAAATCGACGCGCAGATTCGAGGCGGAAGACCCACTTCGTCTTTGGTCTGTTTACAACAATCAACCTGCACCACTTCGCGGCCCTCCCGCTCTAACATAACTCCCATTACGCGCAAAGCGCGATAACAGCAAAATCAACATTTTCATAGAGGATGGACGTGTATGTGGAAACACGCACTCGTGTTCATCTGTTTGTTCCTGCTGCTATGTTCGCAGGTCTACGGAGAAGACACACTTATTATCAAATTCAGCGACATTGAGAAATATGTCGAACCGACAGGCTCGCGAGGCAGGCTGATTGAAAATCAGTATCGTCTTGTCGAATCAGATCGGCGAAAGGCGCTCGAATGGTCGAACCCCGAGTTCGCCTTTGAGTCGCAAGACGTTGTCGGGAATCGGGAATCCGAGTATACACTCTCCAAGTCATTCGAATTCCCATGGTCATATTTGGCCTCGCGCAATGCCTGGGATGTGAAGCTGCGTGCCGCAGAACAGACGCGTGTTGCGCGCATCCGCAATCTCAAATCAGAACTAAAAGCGGGTTATGTGGCCATTGGGTTGTATCGAGACCACTCTGTCCAGCTAAACCAGTTGCGCGAGATCGTCGTGCGAGTTGCGGGAATTGCCAGTTCGCGGCACCGGGAAGGTTTCATCTCCGGAACCGAGAATCATCTGGTTCAAATGCTGTTATTGAACTTATCAGCAAGCCATCTAACAATTCTCGAAGAGCAACGACATGTAACCGTGAACTGGCGTGCAGCGATGGGGATTTCGCCGAATGAGGAACTGCGTTTAGTGGATCAACCGAAATTTCAGTCGGTGAACCTGAAGCCGTTGATGGAATACGTTAGCGCTCTCGAAGATCAACCTGCATTGCTCGCACAGACGATGACGGTCGACGCCCTTGGGAAACTCGCGTCAGCAGAGGCCAAAAGGGCTATACCGGGATTCAGCCTTTCAGCCGGTTTGAAGCGCATCGGGTCGGACAATGGTCATGTGATTGGAATTTCGGTGGCTCTGCCATTATTAAATTCCAATCGCGCAGCAGTCAATTCGCTCCGTGCCCAAGAGCTAATTGCACAGTCGGAGGCCGACATCGACAGAAACCGGATGGTGCTAAGACTCGAATCTATCTTGCAGTCGATTTCGAACCTTGAAAAAACACTGGAACCCGCGTCGGAGGTTTTCTCGGGTGGCACAAAGGTTATATCTGATCTGGTCATGACGTACGAGGAAGGGTTCATCACGTTAGGCGAACTTCTCAACAGCATACAGATCGAAATCGCCGGTTCGGCAAGTTACTACGAACAATTGCGAAGATATTATGAAAACCTCTTCGAACTTGAAGCCATTACCGGCGACGAAATCGTGAAGTTTGGAAATTAGGAGTACAAATATGAAATATCTAAGATACTTGCTGCCACTGCTCCTGCTGTCTGCGGGACTTGTCATGGCAAGTGGTGATCACGAGTCTGATGCCGCTGACGGCCACGACGACCATGGCGGAGAAGCTCCAGCAATTGCCGTGACGCAGTGGACCGAAAAGATGGAACTCTTCATGGAGTATCCAGTTCTGTCCGTTAATCAGGCAGGAAAGTTCATCATCCATCTGACGATTCTTGAAGGATTCTTACCGGTGCGCGAAGGATCAGTCAGGCTGGACTTCTACGACAGTGCCGGACATAAACAAACTGTCACTTCCGAGAAACCTGCTCGCGACGGCATCTTCACGCCGGAAGTCTCTCTCGCCGCGTCCGGTCCATACAAGTTCACCCTGTACTACCAAAGCCCGCAGATTAGCGACTCGTTTTCTATAGACGGCTTTTCGGTGTATTCCGATGCTGCGAGTATTCCACATGAAGAAGAACCTGCCGATGGCGGCGAGATTACTTTCCTGAAAGAGCAACAGTGGAAGATACCCTTCGCCACCGAATGGGCGCTTGAGGGTGAAGTCAAAAAGTCGACTTGGGCAATAGGTCAAGTGCTGCCTGATCCAAGGAATCACGTTGAAA
>CAUJJY010000089.1 GCA_963205155.1 Candidatus Zixiibacteriota bacterium
GCCAGGAAAGTCCAGATGCCAAAATAGATCAACGTGCGGAGCAGGAAGAACCCGGTATTCAGGTATCCACTTTTGCTCTTCAGAAGATGGTCCGCAGCTACTTGAGTCGAATCGCTCCACTGAAATAAATTGCTCATACCGAAAGCGACTGGGATGAAGAAGATTAACAGGACCGGCAGCGAATACATCATTGTCTCGATGATTCGCCGCACCACAACGCTCCAGGTTGCATCGACCAGGTGATGAATCATTGAGAAGAACAACCCGCCGAGTCCAATACTTGTCCAGAATACAAAGGCTGTCAGGTATGAGTAGAAGAATTGCTTTGGATCGACGAAGTAGGCTCCGATACAACCGGCAATGCCGACGACTCCAACGCCAAGCGCGATCGTTCCCAGTTTGCCGGCTTCACTAACTCGATATGTCTGTGCGTCAAATCTCATTGGCCTACTTCACTATTATTACTTGATTGATCCGCGCATCTCGACCGGTACATCTTCGAGTGATGCATTTTGGCTGCGTTGCAGCGCACGGAAATACGACACGATTGCCCAGCGGTCTTCGACCGGAATCTGCGCTTTATAAGAGGGCATATTGCGAATACCATTGGTGATGACATCAAAGATGTGACCATCTCCGACTTTGCGAAGCCGATCTTCGTGGAAGCTGGGCGGCGGCAACATACCGCGCTGAACGACGATGCCTCGGCCATCACCGGTACGGCTATGACAAGGCGCGCAGTAGATATTGTAGCGTTGTTGCCCGCGCTCAATGAGCTGCATTGTCACTGGTACGGGAATCCTGGCGATTACACTGTCGATAGCATCACGGCCGCGCCAATAGGCGTCATCCTCATGCAATTCGCCGCGAGCTACGGTGCCTGCAACAGGCTTGCGCATGGTCATGCCGTCCTCAAAAAAACGGCTTTCAGCCTGCGGTAGATACTTTTGCTGATGATCCATATTCGGATTGAGATGGATCGGAGTATTCTCCGACGGGCGTCCGCGGGTGCAGCCCAAGGAGATTGCCATAGTAAAGCATGCCGTCATTGAGAGAAGCAGCAGATTTCTTGCTGACAGCATCATTCCTTCACCTCAATCACTTCGATATTCTTACCGCCGATGCTCTTGAGAAATTCGCCGGTACGCACGGCATCGAACTTCGGATCCTTTGCATCGATGCTGACAAAGAAACCGTCATCGGAGAATCGACGAAAATTCTTCGACTCGAAGAGTGGATGGAACAGTTGCGGCAGCTTGTTGATGGCCAACATACTGAATGTTGCCGTAATGGCAGAGGTTAGCACGGTAACCGCAAAGGCCACCGGTACAAATGCCTGGAAGCTGAAAAACGGCTTGCCGGATATTACCATTGGATAGTCGACCGCCGATACCCAGTAGATGAAACCAGAGATCCCAATGAATCCACAAAGCGCAGCCGCACCGACAATATAGCCCACCGGCGAACGCTTGAGGCCCATGGCTTTATCCATGCCGTGGATTGGGAATGGCGAGTGGCAATCGAATTTCAGGAAACCGCCATCGCGTACGCGTTCGGCCGCGTGCATCAAATCGGCGGGCGTATCAAATTCCGCGATGACTGCTTTGATACTGTTTGCAACTACGGTCATAAGCCAGCCCCTCCCATTGCCGTTCCCGGTTCGATTCCGGGTTTGGGATGAGGTTTCACCGACTTGTCTGCGTTATGATCGTCAGCAACATGATAGTGCGGGTCAGCCTGCGGCAGTACATTCTTAACCTCGGCCATGGAAATCATCGGCAGGAACCGCAGGAACAATAAAAACAGCGTGAAGAATAATCCGAACGATCCGACCATTGTCATTCCGTCCCAAATCGTCGGCCAATACCAGCCCCAAGATGACGGCAAGAAGTCGCGCGTCAAGGTCAGGAGAATCACAAAGCGTTCAAACCACATACCGACGTTGATCAAGATCGAGACTACGAACATGACAGCGAGATTGGTTCGCAGTTTCTTTGACCAGAACAGTTGCGGCACGACCACATTACAGGTGATCATTGTCCAATAGGCCCACCAGTACGGTCCAAAGGCGCGATTGATGAAAGCAAATTGTTCGTACGGATTACTGGAGTACCACGCAACAAAGAACTCACAACCATAGGAATATCCGACCATCATGCCGGTAACCAGCATGATCTTGTTCATCTTCTCGAGATGATTCAGCGTAATGTAGTTTTCGAGCTTGTAGATCTTGCGGGCAATTAACGCCAAAGTCATCACCATCGCGAATCCGGAGAAAATTGCGCCGGCCACGAAATATGGCGGGAAGATTGTCGTGTGCCAACCCGGAAGTACCGAGGTCGCAAAGTCGGTCGATACGATAGAGTGCACCGACAACACCAGCGGTGTCGAAATCCCGGCCAGAATCAGATAGGCGAGTTCGTAATGCTTCCACTGTGTGTTGCCGCCATGCCAACCTAATGCAAATATGCCATAGGCTATCTTACGAATCTTTGTTGTCGCCCGGTCGCGTAGTGTCGCCAAGTCAGGAATCAACCCCACATACCAGAAGAGCAGCGAGCACGTGAAGTACGTCCCCACCGCGAACATATCCCATAGCAGCGGACTGCGGAAGTTAGGCCACATTGCCATCTGGTTCGGAAGGGGCATCACCCAATACAGCAACCAGGCACGGCCAACGTGAATTGACGGGAAAAGCAATGCGCAGATAACCGCGAAAATGGTCATGGCTTCTGCGAAGCGGTTGATCGAAGTACGCCACTTCTGGCGGAACAGGAATAGAATTGCCGAGATGAGCGTACCGGCATGACCGATACCCACCCAAAAAACGAAATTGACAATGTCAAATGCCCACGAAACCGGCTGATTGTTACCCCAGATACCGATACCTTCAAAGAGTAGATATCCGACCGCCCCCAGCAACATCATCAGAATGGAGGCCGACAGACCGAAGAGCAGTATCCAGCCCATCTTGGTCTTGTCCTCGACGATCTGGCTGATATGCTGGGTCACCGAAGAGAACTTCGGATTGCCCTGAATCAGAGTCTCGGGATGATGTTCGACCTTAGCGCTCAATTCTAATTTCCTTATCGATCATTCTAACCGTGATGCTCAACCTTTGCGCCAGTTACCAACTCCGGATGCGGGTTGCGAATTCGCGCCAGGTAGGTTAAGCGGGGTTTCACATTCAATTCTGCCAGCATCGCGTAATTGCGATTCTGTGCTTTTATCTTATTAACCCGGCTGTTCGGGTCATTGATATTTCCGAAAGTCAGCGCAGAAGTCGGGCACGCCTGTTGACATGCCGTCGTGATGTCGCCATCGCGAATTTCGCGACTCTCCAGTTTCGACTTAATGCGTGCCTCGCTGATGCGCTGGACGCAGAAAGTGCACTTCTCCATCACTCCGCGGAATCGTACAGTCACATCGGGATTCATTGCCATCTTGACGACTTCCGGCGTGTCCTTGGTAAAGTTGAAATAGTTGAAACGGCGAACTTTGTACGGGCAGTTATTGGAGCAGTATCTCGTTCCAATGCAGCGATTGTAAACCATGACATTGAGACCTTCCTTGTCATGGACAGTGGCCGCCACCGGGCAAACCTGTTCGCAAGGGGCATTCTCGCAGTGCTGGCACATAACCGGCTGGTGTACCATTTCGGCGTCTTCTACCGAGCCGGAGAAATAACGGTCGATGCGAATCCAGTGCATTTCCCTGCCATTGGAGACTTGCTTCTTACCGACGATCGGGATGTTATTTTCACTTTGGCAAGCTAAGGTGCACGCACCACAACCGGTACAGCTGTTGAGATCGACTGACATTCCCCATTGATTGCCCTTCGCGTAGCTGTGTTCATCCCACAGGGATTCCAGCGGCGGATGCTCGACCATTTCTTGGGCGAATTTTGGGTCTTTGCGATAGTCTTCAAGATTCGCCTCGCGTACCAGCGGGCGGCCTTCCATTGACCAGTGGTCCTGTGCACACGCAATGAAATATTCGCGATTGAGTTTGGTAATTGTTGCGCCAGTTGCTATGTCGCTTGCATCGCTTGTGCGAATCGAATAGAGATCGAAGCCAACCTTGTCCCCAACCCGCCCAGCAGAGGTCCGACCGTATCCCAACTCTACTGTTATCGAATTGTCGGCGTGACCCGGAACATGCCAAACCGGCATCTCAAGCGATCGACCACCAACAGTCAATTGCACGAGATCACCGCTCGTAAGACCAAGTTGCTTGGCGGTGGCGATGCTAATCATGGCAACATTGTCCCAAGTGATCTTGGTGATCGGATGCGGCATCTCCATCAGCCAGCCATTATTAGCAAATCGGCCATCATAGACTTGCGAAGAAACAGCGAAGACGACTTCGAGACCGGAGTCTGATTTTGGCAGAGCGCTTAGTGCCGCATTAATTCGTAAACCATCGGCGCTAACTGATACCGGCTGATGTGCCGAATTCTGCAGTAATCCGTCGTGGAGTACTTTACGCCACCCCTTCTCAAACGAGCCCGGCAATACTGCTTCCCACGTCTTTCGGACGATATCGTAACCGCGCTGGTCCTCTCCGGTGACTACGAGATTCAACAACTCGAAATTGCTGTGCCCGCCAAAAAGCGGTTCGATCATCGGTTGAACGACAGATGCGGTGCCGTCGGAAGAACGGGTGTCGCCCCACGTTTCCAGATAATGCGTCATCGGCACATGCCACTTGACGGCTCGTGAGGTTTCGTCGCGGTACATCGACAGATGAATTGTGTTTTCGATTTTGCTTAGCGCGTTTCCGAAATTGAGATCGGCCGGTGCATTGTAGACCGGATTGCCGCCAAAGACTACGAGTGTGTTTACTTGACCCGACGATATTTTCGTCATCATTTGCGTCAGTTCGCCACGATTTGGCAAAGCCGCATCGGCAGGCTGAACATACACTACACTGGCACCGACATTGCCCAATGATTCATTGATAGCGGCGACCAACGCATGAACTGCCGCCGGTTGGCGATATCCAGCACAGACCAGCGACTTACCGCGCGATTTCAGTAGATCGGAGGCAAGAACTTTCAACCACTTGCTATCGAACTCACCAGAATTTGTTGTATTCACGGCAAGCGACAAACCTTGATTGCGAAGCTCACTCGCCAATGCCGCCGCAAAAGCAGGAATCTTGGATGATGAAATGCGCAGACGGTGATCGGCTGATGACCCGGTTAGGCTGAAAGTACTTTCGACGACATACAAGCGATTCATCGAATCGTTTTCCGTTGTAATGCGTCGACCGGCGCCGAATCCGCGTGAAGCGGAGACATTGTCAAATTCGGTTTTCAGGAAATCGCAGTCGAGTGACAGAATGACTTCAGCCTTGTCAAATGAGTACACCGGCTGAAGTGAGCTGCCAAACGCAATATTAGAGCCCTCAAAAACGTGTTCATTGCTGACTGCTTCATATGTAACCCACGTCGCCAGCGGGAATTTGGCTTTGAATTCGCGCATTAAACGCGCCATCGTCGGAGAATTGAATGACTCGCTCAATATCGCCAGGCCGGCGCCTTGATTGGTGGAGAAGCGATCAAACGCAGTACGCCAAAATGACACGAAATCAGCCCACGACCGCTCGGCATTCTTTTCCATGATCCGCTGTGACCTGTCGGGATCGTAGAGCCCAAGAATCGACGCCTGCATGAACGTATTTGATGCACCCTTTGTCGAAGGATGCAGTTCGTTGCCTTCAATCTTAGTGGGACGTCCCTCATGATTCTCAACGAGCAGACCATAGGCGGATGTTCCGAACGGCATTGTCGTCGCATAATGTTGCGGGATTCCCGGGATCACGTTCTCCGGCGCTGTAACATAAGGAAGAATCTTCTCGACCGGTTTGCGGCATCCTGCGACGCCGGCGAGCGCGATCGAAGCACCCATCAAGCTGAGGAAAGTGCGGCGATTTACAGAATCGCGCAACTCGGAAGCACCCTCGGGAAATTCACGGTGCAGGAATTCCTTAAACTCCGGCGTCTCGGCCAATTGATCGAGGCTACGCCAGTAGTCTTTGCCGGTAAGCTTGCCGTTCAATTTTTCGTCGCTCATCTATGACAACCCGAACAATCCTGCGTAGGATTCAATTTCTTCTCTTCCTTCACCCGCTCGGCGAACGCGGCCTGGTCAGCCGGCGGGGCATAATTCATATTCGTAACTTGATCGACCGGTCGTAGGTGCGGATCGGGATTGCGATGGCAATCCAGACACCAAGACATGCTCAAAGGCTGCATTTGCTGAACCTTTTCCATCTCCGCAATATTTCCGTGACAGCTGATACAGCCGATACCGGCGTTGAGGTGCAGCGAGTGATTGAAGTAGGCATACTGCGGAAGCAAATGGACGTTCACCCACTCAATCGGCTTTCCCGTTGCCCAACTTTCTCTTACGGCAATCAGTTTCTCGCTTTGCGGCAGTACTAAGGTATGACAATTCATACAAGTCTGTGTCGCCGGAACGTTGGCAATTGCCGACCGCTCGATATTGCTGTGGCAATAACGGCAATCCATGCCAAGATCGCCTGCATGAAGCTTGTGACTAAAGGGCACCGGCTGCGTTGGCCGGTAGCCGACATCAGTATACTTTGGTGAACCATAATACCACAGAAAGCCAACCCCGCCTGCACCAAACACCAAAACCGCAGCTAAAAGAACCGCGGGGAGTTTGTTAGTCCACTGTGGAAATATCTGCGACAAAAAGAGTCCTTAATTAGTTACTTTTTTCACAAAGCTTCTGACAGTCCCAGCCACGCCTAACATCGATATTGTTACGTGACTTTCTCTACGTTCCGTGGCGTGTTGGCGGGGATGATAAAAAATTACCCTATTGGTGTCAAGAAGTTTTCGGCAGAATCCTCTAACCATCACCGCTTGCCGACTCCCTGCTTCAAACTTCCCGAATCATCACTCCACATTTCTCGTTGGCGCCTTCTCACTATTGCCTGGACATCCGACAAATTATTCCCACTTCACACTTAAACAACAAAATTATCGACCATCAATGCCGCGCAGATGGCAAAGAGATAGACAATCGAATACCCAAATAGTCTCTTTACGTCGCTGATCTCCCGCGACCTTCTCGCGCGAATAGTCCGCGACAGGAAAATTCCACCCAACAAAGTGGCAGCTCCAGCATAAAGCCACCCGGCACCGGCCGCCATCGGCAGGAAACTGGCGGCGATTAATGCGATTGAATAGACGAGAATCTGATTATGTGTCGCCGTGTCGCCCTTGAGCACGGGGAGCATCGGATATCCAACTTCGCGATAGTCATCTTTGCAGAAGAGTGCCAGCGCCCAGAAATGCGGCGGCGTCCAAAGAAATACAATTAAGAAAATCGCCCATGGCATTAACGCCATCGAGCCAGTCGCCGCAGTCCATGCGCCGACCGGTGCCATTGCCCCTGCCGCTCCGCCAATAACGATATTCTGATACGTGTTGGGTTTCAGATAAAGCGTGTAAAAAAGACTATAGAAGAGGATCGTACCCAGTGACAACAGTGCAGTCAGGGCATTGAAAAAGTACCAAAACGTAGCCACACCGATGACACCAATGCTGATCGAGAATATCAAGGCGTTGATCGGGCTAATAATGCCCTGGGGCAGCGGTCGACGTTTTGCCGTGCGCTTCATTCGGGCATCGACCTCGCGCTCGAAATACTGGTTGAGTGCGTTCGCACAGCCGCCGGTCAGATAAAGACCCAATAAGACCAACAAAAAGTTGATTGGTTGAGCCAGAAAACTGCCCTCGATTACCAGCGCCGTTGCTCCGGTGATGAGGACCAACAACATGATCGTCGGTTTGGTTAGCTGGATATAAGCGCGCAATATTGCCATGAGTCCGCCCGGGGCAACGGCAACCGTCATCATGGGTTGATTTACTCGGCTCTTTGCGATTGACGATTCTGACAAAACTTGTTTGCTCCACACTCAAAGTTCATTTAGGAAATACGCCGGGCGAAACTTCATACTATACGAACCGGCGTCTGAATTCAAGCAATAATATTTACAATGTGGTCAATATGGACAAAGTTTGTCGCCAAGGAATTCATTGGCTCGGTTACGAGATTCAGATTGTAAAACTTCGGACCAGCCATTTAATTGGCTGGCAAATTCCACTCGAGTAGGAGGAGAACCAGGATGCCCTCGAAGAGATTATCATTATTGGTCGTGTGTGCATTTTGTCTAATTGCGACCGCGGCAGCCGTTGCCGATATCGGCGTCCGTGGCGGAGCCATGTATCCACGCGGAGACTTCAAAGACTTTGCCAAGGCCGGATTGCGCGCCGAGATCACGGCGGACATTAACATGTTTAGTGTTCCCTTCCTCTCGACCGTCGTTGCGTTCGGTGCAGCCGATTTCGGTAAGAAGGAAACAGTTTGGCAACAAGCGGATCAGTTCTATACTCAAGAATCAAAAACCGCCTTAACTGGCGGCGGTGTCGGACTGCGGCTCGAACCACCTTCAATGTTCATAAGACCATTCGGTGAAGCGTTGATCAGGCTCGCCTCAATTGAACAAGATTACGAAAGTGGAATCGGTGGTTCCGAATTGAAGTCGCGGACCAAACTGGGATACCAACTGAACGCCGGGCTGAAATTCACAGTCGCTCCCAAAGTCGGACTTGAAGCCGGCGCCACTTGGATGACATTCCCGAACTGCAAATTCACCGACAAACTGCAGGAGGTCGAGATCGACCTTCACACATTCGGCATTTTCGCCGGACTTACTTTAGGAATTGGAATATGATGCAATTGTCAACGAGACGTATTTCGCTTCACTTTGTTGCTTTCGCCCTATTCACGACTGCCCTCTTGGTGTCCTGCGGCAAGAAAGATGAAACACCCAAACCGGCACAACAGACTGTTCCCAGCCCCCAAATGGCGAAACCGACGACGCTTCCGGGTGACACAAGTTCCGAACAGGTTGCGGTCATGCCGCCGCGATCGGACAGCTATTATGTACTCGACGATCGCTCCAACACGATTTACGGAATCGACCTGAATAATAATTCCGTCTTCAGACGATTGTTGCGGAGCAATCCGATTGTTGCAATTCAATACGATGCCGAGCGCGACTGGGTGTATGAAGCTTTGGGCGAACCCTCATCCGGACTCGATATTTACGACGCTGCCAATGAGAAGTATGTCCAAAAATTACGCTTCCCGGGAGCGCCGTCGGGCCTGCTTTATCATCCCATCCAGCGGAAGCTTTACGTTGTCTCGAAAGACTCAACGAATTTCCGACGCTTTGATCCCGACTCGATGAAGTTCACACTGACCATTCCCTTGCACCTGCAGGAGCGTGCCCCGATCGGACCGGTTTCGATAAGTCCTGGCCCGCTGGGTAAGCTGATTACGACTAACTCGGCTCATCCGTCGGTGACGCAGATATTTACCGAACATAGCTTTATGCACCAGACTGTGGTGATTCACAACGCCGATCATATCGACAACGCGGTGTTTTCCTTTGATGGGAATTCATCATTTAGCTGCGATACCAAGCTGGGTGCGCTGTTTCGGGTGGAATTTGGAACCGGCAAAGTGATGGCAGAGAAGTACAAATTGAACTCTCCGCGGCTGGTTCAGATTGAAGTGCTAACTAATACGTTGGTCTTCGTCGAAGGCAAGACGGAAGTCGTCATGGTAAACCCAGACACGTTCCGCGAAACCGGGCGAGTAAATCTGTCCGAACACGGAGACAACATCATTAGCCTGTTGATTCCACCGAAAGCCAACTATGCGGAACTCTTGATGGACTACAAAGGTGTTACTCGCTGGATGCGATTTGATATCCAGAATTGGAAACCAATGCGATTGGTCGAGTTATTATAGGAGCTGGACACACTGAAGGCTAAGCCGATATCCAGTTCTGTAATTCTCATCCGTGAGTCCTTGTACGAGTTGGGCGGTATCGACACTTTGCGTCGAATTATGTCGCTCCTCCCGACATGAAAAACGAGATTTTGTCTTGACCCCGCTCCTCAACTTAGATTAATTCCGGCCATGATCAGATTAGTTGTAGGGCTCGGCAATCCCGGCAGGGGATATGCCTTAACGCGCCATAATCTCGGATTTCTTGTTTTAGACCGAATTGTCGAAAAGCGCAAGGGCAAGTTTACAGAGCAGAAGGCTGATTATCATCTAGCGACATTACGAATCGCCAGCGCTCACATCAGATTCGTTAAGCCAATGACATTTATGAACTTATCAGGTCGCGCGGTTAAAGCAATTATGAGCACCTACGAGATAGTTCCATCTGAGGTCTTGGTGATTAGCGACGACTTCGCGCTTCCTTTCGGCAAACTGCGGTTGCGACTGGCAGGTTCGGATGGAGGACACAACGGATTGGCTTCAGTAGTCGAACATCTTGGGACTGAGGACTTTCCACGCTTAAGGTTGGGAATTGGTCCGGTTCCGGAAAATAAGCCTGCAGAAGACTTCGTTCTCGAGAAGTTTTCCAAAGAAGAGCTTGACCAGCTCGACAGTTTCCTTAAATTAGGCACCGATTGTTTGGAGTCAGCTTTCTATGATGGTCTGACTCTGGCAATGAGTAAATATAATAAATAATCTACTCTACCCTGTTCTTAGGCCCAGCCTAAGGACCTATGGTTTTGGTTTCACAAACGTAGTCCGGAGGGAGGTCCAATCTTGAGACTCTACGAAACCACCTTTGTTACCGATTCACAACTGCCTGAGATTGAAATCGAGGCAGAGATCAAGCGCGTTGAGGACTTAATCAAGTCTAACGGCGGCGAGATCGTTGAAACCCAGCGTTGGGGCATGCGTCGTCTGGCGTATGAGATCGAAAAACGCCGCCAGGGTTACTACGCCCATTTCCTCTATCAGGCCTTGCCGGCGGTCCCGGCTTTGCTGGATGCTTCATTCAAGGTAAACGAAAAGATCATGCGTCATCTGACCGTGGTCTCTGAAATCAACCTTGAAGAGCGCGCCCGTCAAATCGCCGAGGGAATCGCCCCGTATCGCGCAGTACTTCCTGATGAGCCGCGGTTTGGCGGACATGGAAGACGCGATCGCAGATCTGAACAGGAGGACAATTAACAATGGCTGAAGGATTCGACAGAAAGAGACGCAAACCTTGTCGTCTGTGTGAGAACAAAATCATGATCATCGACTACAAGGACGAAAAATTGCTGCGCCGGTTTATCCTTGAGCGCGGCAAGATCGTGCCACGACGCGTTACCGGCAATTGCGCCAAGCATCAGCGCCTGTTGACGACGGCGATCAAGCGCGCCCGTCACATTGCTTTGTTGCCGTTTACGGCGGAAACATATCGGTAAGACGGAATCGGGCCGATGACAGAATCGAACAGGCAGCGCCTCACGATTGCCTGTGCCAGTGCGATATCACTGCTCTTTCCGTTATCGATTCTGGTACCGCTATTTGTTCCCCTGATAGCGGTCGGTCTGGCAGCGCTCTATTTCCTTTGGTTCGCCCGTTCGTTGTCTTGGTTGATTCTCTCAACCATAATTGCGGCGGCGATCTTCTGGTCAAGCGGCGATCCCGGACATCTGGCCTATTTCGCCATCGGATGGTTGGTTCCAGGCATGATCCTTGCAATGACACGAAGACACGGGTGGGGTTTGACGGCGGCCTTGACTGCGGCCTGCCTCATCCCGGTTGCGATAGTCGCACTCTTTAATGAGGTGCTCGCACAGTACATTGTCGCGTTCGGAAGCCAATTGCAGGCCACGATCGCGTCACCGCAGTTTGCTGCACTCTATCCTCCGGATAGATACCAGGAAGCCGTGGAGATGGTAAACACCTGGGCACGAAATGCCCCGTTCTATTTGCCGGGAGTGCTGCTTTCCACATTCGTGTTTTTCTACGCTCTGGGAGCGGTTCTGGGCGAAGCGCTTCTATCGCGCACGGGGATATTCAGCTACCGTGTACCGTCGTTCATCTTGTGGAAGCTTGACGAATGGATGGTGCTGGTAGTCGGCGTAGCCGTTGTCATGGTCTTGACCACCGAGCACGTTTTCGAGCTCATCGGCTGGAATGCGTTGGTCTTCCTATTTATGGTGTTTTCGATATTCGGAATCTCGTTTATCGAGTACCATATGCGGATCCGCAAATTTCCTTTGCCGGTAAAAGTTGTCATTTACCTGGTTCTATTCTTGACGCAGATCATTGCGGCTGTGGTTCTGCCGCTGATCGCCCTCTTCGATGCGAAGTTTGACTTTCGCAAAATCCGGGCGAAACAGCTGGGTTAGTACGTACATATTATTAGTAGTATAGGAGTAGTTGAGATGAAAATCATCCTTAGAGACGATATCGACACCCTCGGCAAGTGTGGTGACGTTATCGAGGTCAAGGCCGGATATGGCCGCAATTACCTGTTCCCGCGCAATCTTGCGATTCCGGCGACCAAAGGAAATTTGCGCGCCATCAATGAGCTCAAGCAGCAGCAGGAAATGCGGATGGCAAAGGTTCGCCGTGTTGCCGAGACTATCAAATCGCGCATCGAGAAGGCCTCCTGCACCGCTGAAGTTTTGGTCGGTGAAGAGGACAAGGTGTTTGGTTCAGTGACCTCTCTGAATATCGCCGAGTTGCTCGCTGCACAAGGCATCGAGGTCGACCGCAAGAAGATCCAGCTTGATGAACCTCTGAAGGCGCTCGGCGTCTATACGGTACCGATCAAGATCGCTGCCGATGTCGTTGCGAACTTGAAAGTCTGGGTTGTCAAGAAGACTGAATGACAACAGAAATGATCCGGGCAAAGATCCACGGACTGGCGCTCGATATCGCCTCCAAATCACCTGTGGTGATCCTGGAGGCCGAAGATTCGGATCGCGTATTGCCGATCTGGATCGGCCATTTTGAAGCCTGGGCTATTGCCATGGAGCTTTCGCAACTCAAGTCGAAGCGCCCGTTGAGCCACGATTTGATGGCTATCATTATCGGTGAACTGTCCGGGACTCTGGTCAAAGTTGAGATTACCGAGTTGCGCGAACAGACATTTTATGCGCGGATTTCGATTGAGACCAGTGACGGCATCAAGGAGATTGATGCTCGACCTTCCGATTCGATTGCCCTGGCGCTGAAGACTGATGCGCCAATCTATGTCAATGCCGAGTTGTTCAATATCAAGAAGGAAGAAGGACTGCCGGAGAAGATTAATGACCCGCAGTCACTCAAGGAGCGGCTGCGCAATATTAATCCAGAGGATTTCGGCAAGTATTCTCTATAGAAAATA
>CAUJJY010000090.1 GCA_963205155.1 Candidatus Zixiibacteriota bacterium
GGTGCGCAGGGAAACGTCTGGACTGAATATATGCCCAATACAAGCCACATGGAGTATATGGTGTTTCCGCGGTTGTGCGCGCTGTCCGAAGTGTTGTGGTCACCGCGGGAAGTCCGTTCCCTATCTGATTTTGTTGATCGACTCAAGTTGCATTTGAAGCGACTTGACAGGCTGCATGTCAACTATCGGCGACTGACGGACTGACTCCTGCTGGGACAGTATGAGGCGACCACTATTCTCTGCGGCGATTATTTGCTGACGTTCAGAATTCCCCGCAGGCGAATATCCTTGGACGAAGCTCCGATCATAATCCGGAAATCACCCGGCTCGACAACGGATTTCATATCCTTGTCGAGCATTGAGAGCATATCGGGACTGATGACAAAACGCAGCGCTTGGGATTCACCGGATCGAAGATGAATTCGCCGGAAACCCTTGAGCTCGGTGATTGGTCGTGCAACCGACGCGAGTTCATCGCGAATGTATAATTGAACTACTTCGTCACCTTCTACCCCGCCAATGTTCTTCACGTTGAAATAAACGATTGTAGTGTCGCCCACAGAAATCTGCTGCTTGTCGAGCCGCAAGTCGTCATAATAGAACTGCGTGTAGCTTAGGCCATACCCGAACGGGAACAACGGCTGACCAGAGAGATTCACGTAATCGTCACCACGACCAGTCGGTTTGTGATTGTAGACCAACGGTAATTGACCTTCGGCAACTGGAAATGTAATTGGCAGCCGTCCGGCAGGATTGAAGTCGCCGAAGAGTACATCTGCAACGCCATCGCCGCCATCCTCGCCCGGATACCAGACATCGAGAACGGCGGGCACGCTATCCAACCAATCGCTCATGGCAATAGCGCTGCCACCTACCAGCACAACGACCGTTGGTTTTCCAGTGGCAGCGACGCGGTTGATCAACTCCTCCTGTCGGCCGGGGAGGTTGAGAAATGCGCGGTCTCGGAATTCGCCTTCTTCAATGCCGACTACCACGATGGCGACATCGGCTTGAGCGGCGAGCTTGACGGCTTCGTTCATCGTCGAATCGCCATTGGATGGTATGCCGTAATCCCAGATCAGGCGAAACCAGGCGTTGCCGGTTGGCTCGAAGTATTCGATATGCAGAACATATTCCTTACCCTTTTCGAAATGATAGTCGGCTACCAGAGTTCGACAGGTGGCTTTGCGCCAGTTGTCGATCACGAGCACACTATCGAGGTAGAGCCGGTAGCCGTCGTTGCCGTCGACTCCAATTTTGAAGACACCAGTGGCAGGCGCTTTCAATTTACCTGTCCAGCGAACAGAGTAAAAGTCGTATGGAAGCCGAGTCGGATCGGGAGAAAACAACGTCCATTGAAATTGAATCCGCGAGTCGACTCGGATAAGGACGGGAACTCCCTCCATGTGAATATTGTCGAAATAAGCGCCGAGCAGACCGTTCTTCAGCGTGTCACCTTGTATACAAGACAGGTACTCGGACGGGACGGTCAGATAGTTGGTCGATAATCTTGAGCATCCCGGCGCATACATTACTTGTACCGTACTTGCGACTTTATTCTTGATGCCGTCGAGGATGCTGACCTTATTGTTGCCGGGGCCACTGTAGCCTCCTAATCGTGCGTCAGCGGCGTCCGAGCCCAATACGGCTATTGTCTTGAGGCTCTTGCTCAAGGGAAGTGTATTCTTATCGTTCTTCAGAAGCACGATTGATTCCTGCGCAGCCTTTCGCGCCAGTTGACGGTTCCTCGCCAACTCAGACGCAGTCAGCGAATCACTTGTGTTGACGTAAGGCTGGTCGAATAGTCCCAATTCGAACTTGGCTTGCAGCACGCGCGCGACGGCACGGTTAATCACGTCCATCGGGATTCGGCCCTCCTGAAATGCCGGGAAGAAAAGACCGAAGTGATCGAACGAAGTTTGGAAGATCACGTCGAGTCCCCCCTTCAACGCCCATTCCGTGGCGTCAGCATAGTCTTTGGCGGTGAAATGGAGGACATTAGCGCCGCCAACACCGCCGGCATCGGAAACTATGAATCCCGGGAAATCAAGTTCGCCCTTAAGCCACCTGTTGTTGAGCCAATCGCTAGCCGAACAAGGTGTGCCATCGAGGGAATTGTACGAGGTCATTATCGAACGCGAACCGCCGCGACGAATACATGCCATAAACGGAGGCAGATAGATCTCCCTCAGCAGGCGTTCACTCAAATGTATCGGATAGCTGTCGCGGCCACCATCTCCCACGTTAGCGATGAGGTGTTTCGGGGTGGTGACGATTCCCTGCTTTTCGAATTCTGAAACAAAGGCCACGCCCATTTCAGATGTCAGGAAAGGATCTTCGCCGTAGGTTTCCTCTACTCTACCCCAGCGAACATCGCTGGTGATATTCACTACGGGAGAGAGCACCTGCCGGATACCGCGGGCACGGCATTCCCGCGCGATAGCGGCTGAAATATCATGCATAAGAGCCGTGTCAAAGGTAGCAGCAAGACCAATTGCCTGCGGAAATGACGTAGCGCCTTTTTGAACAAGACCATGCAGGGCCTCATCAAAAGGTATGATGGGAATGCCAAGACGGGTGCTTTCGACAAAGTGCCTCTGGATATTGTTGACACAGGCGGCAGCACTTGAGCTGTCACAGAAAGAGCCAATCTGAAAACCGAAAGCGCCATCTTTGTAACGTTCCACGCCGCCATCAAGACTGCCGGCGAGCATAAAGAGCTGCCAGAATTTCTCCTCGAGCGTCATGCGAGAGAGAAGATCATTCACGCGCTCACGTATGGGTAGGCGGGAGTCTTTGTATGATTGCGCAGCTACCGTGGCAAATGACAAGAGAAGTAGGACAACTATCGATAGCGAGTTTAGGACTAATCGATGAATCTTCAAAATGGGGCTCCTATAGTACCGAGATTTCGTCGATGAATATCCATGCCGGTCCTCCGGATCCTTTATGCCAGGCGGGACAGGTTTTCATGTTGACAGCTTTCACTCGGATATAGCGCACTTTGGACGGCTCGAATTTAACGTTGTATGGCGCAATGATCGCGCCCCATTGGTCGGGCGGAGTCGTGTTGTCGACTTGGCCGACGGTGCGAAAACGTTGTCCGTCCACAGATACCAAGAAAGTGACCGAGAGTGGCATAAAGACCCAGGAGTTGATGTCCTGCAGAAAGTCGGAGTTGATCGCCGAGACAGTCTGCTCCGAACCGAGGTCAATAGTCGCTTCCATATCGTCACCTTCAAAACCGAGCCAATGTGTGTGGTAGTCATCCCAGCCCTTGTACCCATCGGTCAGTGCCGATTGATCACCATCGTGATACTTGGGGCTGGCGAGTTGGGTAAGGGTGACCGGTTTGGAAAGTGCCAGATGAGTTTTCGTACTTCCATCGAAGAAACGTTGCGTCGATGCAAGAAATCCATCGGGAGAAGTCCCATGCTCCCAGAGTCTGGGAATATCCGCCTCCTTGCATCGCTGAACGAACAACGTCAAAAGCGATTCCATTTCCGGTCTTGTCTTGAGCGCACCATTACCGGTACGGGTGAAACATCCTCGGTCGCCATCGCCAGGTATCTTGGCTTGCTCCAGCAGAGCAAACTGTACCGGCAAGCGAGCAGTGCGCACGCGCAAAAGAATTTCAGGATCGTCTTTCACGGCCACTTCTGCCTGATCAAAGATAGCGCAATAGGTGTCCATCATGCGGGGGGAGAGATAGCCGTCCTTCGAGGAAGTGGGATAGCCATAGATGTCGAGGTTATCGCCGGATGCTTGAAGGGCATCGTGCATGGTATCGATGTACTGTCGAACGAACGGCGCGGCCTTGCCATAGAAACCCTGCAGGAAGTCATTCATAACTGAATCAACATTGATATCGGGATTCCAAAGTAGCTTGGAGATCAGGTAGATGCGAAGCTCAGCAAATTCTCCATACATGACGGGAAGCCCCTGTTCAAATACTGAAGTGATGCCATTCTTCACGAAGAGCTGAATGTTTGGTTGCAGCACTTTCAAGTTCGGAAAAGGGCTCACCAGATTGCGGAATTGAATCACGTAATCCCACAGGAAGATGTTATGCGTGAGTCTTCCCCAATCCTCGACATCGCGCACGAATGATGCGCTGCTTGGATCTTCGGCGATCGGCTTGCTGCGGTTACATTCGATGCTGCATAGCATGATATTCACGTTGGGGCGGGGTTTGATATTCCTCGGGGCGGAACGCGAGTACTGGTAAGCGAGTGTCGAAATGGTTTGGTCGGGAAATTCGTCGGCTACTCGATTAACAAAAGCGAGAATCGATCCGGAGGGAGACCCCTCGACGCTGTCAATAGCGCGACAGGAGTCACACTCACAGGGAACGTAGGTATCATTCTGGGAAACAGACCAGAAGTGCGAATTCGGTTTCTCCTTCATACGGGTGCGAAGTTCATCGACGACGATGCGACATACCTCGGGATTTGTCAGGCAGAGCTGGGCTTTGGGAGTGCGATTGCCATTCAGCAACGAGAAATACTCCGGGTGCTGTTGGAAGTACTTCTCAGGCGGTACCAGAACCTGAAAGGTATGAACAAACAGACCGAAATCCTCGTGGGTGTTGAGCTTGTGCCAGGCCACATAAGACGAGTCGTGGATATCCTGCATGCGAAAAGTGAGAGACGGCACCTCGGTATCGTTGATCTCCGGCAGAATGATCGTGGTTTGTCTAGGGATAACGACAACGGACGGACTATACATGCGGCAACCGAGATACGTTTCGAGAAAAGTGTAGACGGCGTTCTGAAATCCATAATCGGTATTGGCCGTGATGTAGAGGCTACCGTTGAGTGTTCTTAGTCGGAAGCCATCGTTTCCGAAATCGCTTGTCTTCAAATCGCTAAGAAGGCTTGCCCCGGTCTCGACGATGATCTGACGACCCTTCTTGGACAAGATGTGCGTCACCGGCAGGTCAGCGCCTGACATTTCTCTGATATATCGACGGAGGGTATCGATGTTGGCGATAACTGACGAGGAAGCTGCGGCGTCTACATAAATGCTGACGTCGCTCGTGCCATTCTGCACCAGACTAAAGCTTCCCAAGACGGAATTGAAATGAGCACTCATGCATACGATCAACACGAAAATGAACAGTCGAAACTGAGAAAACTGCATGCTCATTCCGGTGTAAATCTGAAAGTCCAGGCGTACTCGCATGGCGGATTAGTCCGTACTGCGTCCGGTATTTGGATGGTGAATCCTTTGGCGCTCTGCTCCCACTTAATCGGTTCTCTGACGCCTAGCATCGTGATCTCGGTGCCGGGCTTCGGCGTGAAGGCGGTGATGGTGATAGTTAATGGCGGTTGCTTCTCTCCCTCGTCACCGAGATAGATGGCGTTGACGGTCTTGTCGGGCATATGGGTGTAACAGACCTTGCCTTCTTTGTAGGGAGCGATAGCGCGCGTGTTGTAAATGGCGCTGCTATTCACCTTCATCCAGTTTCCGATTTCCTTGAGTCGGTCAAGCGATTCAGGCGCAAGTTCCCCCTCTGGGCTCGGACCGATATTGAGTAGCAGGTTCCCTCCCTTGGCGACAATATCAACAAGCAAGTGAATCAGTTTCCAGGTCGGTTTATAGGTGTCGGTCGCGACATAACTCCAGGAAGTCGCCATCGTCATGCAGGTTTCCCAGACGTAGCTGAGCGCAGTGTCGGGGATTTCCTGTTCGGGAGTCTGGTAGTTCTGAAAGCGTCCCTCGACCGCCCGATCGACAATAATAAGGCCGGGTTGCAGTGAGCGAGCCATGGTAGCGATCTTGGGCATGTCGATATTCTGGTCGGTCGGGTTCTTGCCCCAGCGTGGAGATGTCGGCGTCATCGGTTGCACCCAACCACCATCGAGCCAGAGAATGTCCATGCTGCCGTAGTTGCTCATCAGCTCCTTGATTTGGTTGTAGGTGAATGTCTTGAAGCTTTCCCATTTCTGGGGGTACTTCTTGATGTCGTAATTGACATTGCGGTCAAACGGTGGAAAATAAGGCCACCAGTAGTCTGGGTTGTGCCAGTCCGGTTTGGAGAAATAGGCGCCAGTGCCGAATCCCTGTTTTCGAAATGAAGCGAATATCTCACCAGCGATGTCTCTTTTCGGATTCAGACTGAAGGGACAGTCTTTGGCTGTGACTTTGTAGTCGGTTTCTTTAGTATCAAACATGCAGAAGCCGTCATGGTGCTTAGTGGTGAAGATGACGTAGCGCATGCCAGCGGCTTTGGCGGCCGCAGCCCAGGAATCGGGGTCGAACCTGACAGGATTGAAGGTAGTTTTCAGATTCTCGTAGGCTGTCTTGTACTGATAATAGTCCTTGGCATGCTCACCGCGGCGCTCGCACCAGTTTTCGTCCTCGGGGCAAAGACTCCAGCTTTCGACAATTTGCCACTGGCTGTAAGTGCCCCAATGCATCAGGAGGCCGAATTTCTGGTCCTGGAACCACTCGAGTTTCTTGAGCACCAGTGGATCGGTCTCTTTCTCACTTGCGGCACCGGACTGAGCGTTGCTCTTGGCGCCAAAAAGCAATAATAGTGTGACGAAGCCGACGAGCATGGCTGCGTGTTTTGCAGCGTTACCAGGTAGAAAAGCCATTTCATCCTCCAGTTGGGTCCGCGAGTAAGTACTCATGTTCAGTTCATTTTTCAGCCACTTGTTGCGGACGGAGTGTTTCGACAAGTCGTGTTCAAAGCATAATCAATCGGGCTGTCGATGAGCAAGATATAGTTCGCTGCGCGCCGCCCATGCCGTCGGCGATCCGAGCAGGCCTTTTACTTTGCCGGTATTGCGCGGCCAGATTCAGCTGATGGTGAACACGTCCCGGAGGCTACAAGAGAGTGAGGATTCTTGCAGCTTTCAAAGATCACGTGGGTCATTGGAGGGTGAGGCAGGTTACAGAATCTTGAAAGAGAAACTTACTGATGGACAATGGACGTCATCCGAAGTATGATACATCACATGTCACCTTAAGATCAAACCGGGTTGACAACGCACAACCAACTGTTAATATGTTGACGGAAGATGCAACCATCCAGTGAAAGCCCGCTCGGAAAACAGATGAGTCAGAGATTTGCTTCACGCCGTGGACAATCGGCTCTACGTCTTGTTATCTTTCTGTCCGGGTTCACTTTCCTGGTTTACGAGGTCAGTTGGAACAGGCTGCTATCGCTGTATCTCGGAACGACTGTCGCTGCCTCAACAATTGTTCTTGCTTCGTTTATGGCTGGATTCGGCACCGGTGCTCTCTGTTGGGGGAGAGTTGCCAACAGACGCGCCAGACCCGACATTTTGTTGGCCATACTACTTGGCGGAGTTGGTCTTTTCAGCGCTCTGAACTATGCACTGATCACGCGCATGCTGCCAAGTTTATATTCTTCACTTCCCGGTCTCGGACTTTCCTCGGAGTTGACTGAACTGCTCGTATTCGGAACGGCGATAGGCCTTCTGTTCGTTTCGGCTTTCCTCATGGGCGGAATCTTCCCTATCGTCATCAAGCTTGCCGTACAATCCGATCATTCCATCTCGGTATCGCTGGGGCGTCTATATGCACTGGAGACTCTCGGAAGCAGCTTGGGTGGATTGGCTACTGGTTTTGTATTCCTCGGGATACTCGGCCAGAAGGTCACCTTAGGATTGGCGATAACAATGAATCTAATGCTGGCCATCTGGTTGTTCCTGGCACGGATAACCAGCCCAGTAGAACAGCCTGCTGCATCCGAATCTAACTCGAACACTGCGCGGCAGAAGACGACGCCAGAAAAAATGCAACGCGGTCCGTCCTCCGCCTTGCCGATGGATCGTGAGGCGGCGCTGGTCGGGACTTTTGCCTGCGGTTTTGCCATGTTCAGCCTGCAGGTCCTTTGGCTTAGGATATTCAGAATATACTTGACCAATACAAGTTACACCTTTGCCCTTGTGACATCTCTCGTCATCCTCGGGCTGTTCGTGGGCAGTATCGTCTTCAAGCGTTGGGTCTACGACGTTGACGACTACATCCGGTCGATGCTGCGCGTCATCCTGTTCATGGGATTATCGTCGGCGTTGGGACTGCTGCTGCTTATTTATTTACCAGAAACGCTCATGCTTCCATTTCAGACGATGCTAAGTGACCCCCTGACCCGGATCCTGCTTCTGCCGCTGATAGCCTCCCTGCTTATCGTCGTTCCGCCGGCGGTTTTTTCCGGCTACGCCTTTCCACTGGCCTGTCGGCTGTACACCTCGGGAAACAAAGATATCAGCAAGGATGTCGGCTCTGTGCTGATGGTCAATACGGTCGGATGCGTGTTCGGCCCGGCAGTGACGGCGTTTATCCTGATTCCAATGCTGGGCGCGACGATGTCGGTCGTGTTAGTGATCGCCTTGCTGGCTGGTGCAGCATTGTATATCCTGCATCGCTCGGCTCCGAGGCGGCTAAGCAGGCCTGCCCGAAGCGTTCTCTATATCGCAATCACGGGGCTGGTTGTGCTGATGGTCTGTAATCCGGACATCAGAATTCTTCCTCCTTCTTTCAGCCAGTTCAACCGGGAGGTGTTGTTTTACCAGGAGTCCGTAGAAGGCACACTCTCGGTGGGGCAGGACAGAGGTGGCAGCGGCTCCAGGCATACCTATGTAAACAACAGCGCCGTGATTGGCTCCACATACGACGCCGTCAAGGTGGTCAAGATGGTCGGTCACTATCCGTTTTTGCTGGGTGCCAAAATTGAGAAGGTGCTGGTGATCGGTTTTGGCATAGGGGTGACGACCTCTGCCATTGCCTCACATCCCGAGGTTGAGTCAATTGAGTGCGTTGAATTGGTCGCTGGCTTGAAGGACGCGGCCCCATATTACCGCGACCTCAATCGAGACGTGGTTGAAGACCCCAGACTGGAAATGATTTCGGGCGATGGCAGACACTATCTTCAAACTAAGCCGGGTTCTTATGACTTAATCTCCTGTGATCCGACCCACCCTGTTCTCGGTTCGGGGAGTCTTTATACCAAGGAATTCTTTGCGTTATGCCGGGAGCATCTCAATCCCGGTGGTGTGGTTTCTCAATATCTTCCGCTGCACAAGCTTCGCACTGAGGACTTCCTGGGTATTATCAGCACCTTCCATTCGGTCTTTCCGAACAGCACTGTCTGGCTCGGCCACACTCATGCCGTGCTGCTGGGATCACGCGAACCGATCTTAATCGATTTCCAATTGTGGAACGCGCGTGCAGCTGAAATTGGCCAGGATCCTCATTTCTATGCAGAGTCTCATCACCTGGCTGCGACGCTGGTGATGGACGGACCGACGATCGAACGACTGGGAGCAAGCAGCAGGATAAACTCCGACGATCACTCGTACACAGAGTTCTTTGCACCCGCGAGTCTCGATGAGGACAATCTTGCCAAGAACCTGCGCTTCCTGATGGATAACAGGACGGAGATCAGCGCTGTGTTCCGCAACTTCGATGACCCGGAGACCATGGCAAGATTCGTGCGGGGAAATCAGCTTATGACTGAAAGCCTGTTGTTTCAAATGGGCAATGATCAACAGCGAGGCCTGCGAGCACTTCAAGAGGCCTGTCGGGTCAATCCCGAAAACCAGGAGTACCCGTTCTTGATCCAGTTATACTACTGATGCCTTAGGAAAGTAGCCGAACTCAGGAATGTTCGTCCTCTGATGATACAACGCCAGACTGTTCGCCGTCAGCTAATTCCGGACTTTGAATGCTGAACGCTAACATTCAGTTTGAATAGTGGCTGTCAGTTTTCACCACCAGAACATCAAAAAGGGTTGCCGCGTTCTATCCCCGATGGTCGATTGGGAAACGAAATCGATTGAAGGAACCAGGTCGCCATCTTCCGCTATGAATTCACGAGAGTGACGGAAGTACTTCAAGCAGCTTAAAGAGATGCGCTGAAGCTGATCAATGCTTTGGTTTTACAAGTGCAGGTGCTCACCAACTGTCTCAATTTACGGGTCGTATCATGCACTCATTCACCGATTCCGAAGCACGACAAGATGGGCTAACCCATATTTGACATATACCCCTTTCAAACGGTTTTTTAGCAGCCTAGTGGCTTCGACTTCGTCCTACTTTAGCCTACTTAAGTGTTGACAAATTAGTCAGTTACGCACAATTTGCTGTGTAGATGAAAGTTAGGCACGGTGGAGGCAGAAGTATCCCTGCCACTCCGAATGATTCGCTTGTTGTTCCTTCGGGAGCAATTCGCGAAGTGAACTAAAGGCGGCAGTTTTGAAGCATCTTATCCAGCTCATATCCGCAATCAGTTTCGTCTTTCTAATCGACAATCATGCTCTATCTGCGGATCGATTTACCATAAGCGGTTTCGTGCGTATCGCTGAAAGCGGAGAGGAGTTGATCGGCGCATCAGTCTTTGCAACCGGCACCAAGTCGGGAGTCTCGACAAATTCCTATGGATTCTATTCGCTAAGCCTACCGAAAGCAAAATACCTTATTCGCTTTGAAGCGTTGGGTTACAAGGAAAAATCGATTGATGTCGACCTTGACCGGAATATCAGAATGGATGTTGAGTTGGAAACTCAACCACTCCTGATGGATTCGGTCGTGGTAACTGCTGAAGCTGTCGACGAAAATGCACGGCGTACAGAGATGGGTTCGTTGTCAATTTCGCCAACCCAAATCAGCGCTGTACCGGTGCTTTTCGGCGAGCAGGATCTGCTGAAGACGCTGCAGCTTTTGCCGGGAGTTCAGGAAGCGGGCGAAGGGAGCGCCGGGTTCCATGTTCGCGGCGGCGGGACAGATCAGAATTTGGTATTGCTTGATGAGGCGATTGTCTACAACTCCTCGCATCTTCTGGGCTTCTTTTCCGTTTTCAACTCCGACGCTATCAAGGATGTCAAGCTGATCAAGGGCTCGGGATCGGCAGAATATGGGGGACGGCTCTCTTCGGTGCTCGATATCAAGATGAAAGAGGGCAACTCGCGGGACTTTCAGGGACAGGCAGGAATTGGATTGATAGCGTCCCGTCTGGCGCTGGAGGGCCCAATCAAGCAGGAGCGCGGCTCGTATATGGTCTCGGGTCGTCGCACCTATTTCGACTTGTTTTTGAAGGGATCTTCGGATGAGTCAATCCGCAAGACACAGCTCTACTTCTACGATTTAAATGCCAAGGCAAACTATCATCTGGGCGGAAACGACCGAGTGTTCCTATCGGGATACTTCGGGAGAGACGTACTCGGCTACAAGGGTGAATTCGGACTTGATTGGGGAAACACCACGATAACGGCGCGCTGGAACCACATTTTCAGTAGCCGTCTATTCCTGAACTCGTCGCTAATCTACAGCAACTTCAATTACAAGGTAGGAATCACCAACGGTGATGAGCTGGTTGATATTCGTTCCGCGATCAGGAATGTCAGCCTCAAGGAAGATTTCCACTACTTCGCCAATTCAAATAATACCGTGAAATTCGGAATGCAATCAGCCTATCACACTTTCTTGCCGGGCGAGATTGAAGCCACCGAGAGTTCGATCAATGAAATGAAAATCAAGAACAAGTATGCGTTAGAGAGCGCGTTGTACTTGAATCATGGCTGGACAATTTCGCCGGCTTTCAGTCTGGACTATGGTGTTCGCTATTCCAGTTTTGCGGTACTGGGTCCAGCCGATGTCTTCGCCTTTGATGAAGACGGCACGCCGACTGATACTGTCACTTACACCGGACGCGATCTGATCAAGCACTACGGCGGATTTGAACCACGAGTCACGGCGCGATACATGATTGATGACGTTAGCTCCGTCAAGGCATCCTATGCCCGCAATCGGCAGTACTTGCACTTGTTGTCGACTTCGACGACGACGACACCGTTTGACTTCTGGCACCCGAGCACCAAAATCGTCAAACCGGGAATCGCCGACCAGGTCGCGGGAGGGTATTTCCGGAACTTCCGGGATAATATCTATGAGACATCGGTTGAGGTTTATTACAAGCGACTGCAGGACCAGATTGATTACCGAAACGGGGCGGACATCTATTTCAATGAGTATGTCGAGTCGCAGTTGATATTCGGCAGGGCGAGGGCATACGGCATTGAACTACTGGTCAGAAAGAACCAGGGACGCATAACCGGATGGTTGAGCTACACGCTCTCCAAGACAGAACGCCAATTCGATGCTGTCAACGACGGATCGTGGTATAGTGCGCGCCAGGATCGAACGCATGATTTTGAAGTCGTCGGCATGTATGATCTGGGCAAACGCTGGACGCTGGGATTCAACTGGATCTACTACACCGGCAATGCCGTGACATTCCCCAGCGGAAAGTACATAGTTGATGACCACGTGATCAATCTGTATTCGGAGAGAAACGGCTATCGAATGCCGGATTATCACCGACTGGATATTGCATTCACCTGGCAACGCGATAAGTCGAACTGGAGTTTCTCGCTGTACAACGCTTACGGGAGACGCAACGCTTACGCCATCGAGTTCCGACAGTCGGAAACGAATCCATCTCAAACGGAAGCAGTAAGGATTGCCTTGTTCGCATTCTTTCCGTCGATAACTTACACCCGGAGATTTTAGGGTAGATATGAGAGCAGTGCGGTTGATATTGGGATTTCTTGCGGCGGTGTTTGTTGGTGGCTGTGAGGATGTTGTTCAAGTCGAGTTGAATTCGACGGAACCGAAGCTGGTGATTGAAGGGTACCTGTCAAACTACCCGCGTGACTGTTACTTTCGGGTAAGTCGCACAACTGACTTCTTCAACCCAAGGGGTAGCATTGATGGCGTGACCGGTGCACTCATAGTTGTCAGTGACAATTCAGGCAGCGAAGACACCCTTGCAGAGAATACGCCAGGGACGGGTTACTATGTTTTTCCAAGGGAGTTCAGCGCAGTTGCAGGGAAAACGTACTCTGCGACAGTTGTCCTTGAAAACAGGACCTTCACTGCAAATACGACCATGGTGGATCAAGTTCGAGTCGATTCGATGACATTCGAGTATGAGGAGGACAACAGATTTGTCGACGAGGGCGAGGAACAAGACGGATATCGCTTGCACGTATACTTTGAGGATACTCCCGACAGACCGGACTATGCGCGAATTAAACTCACTAAGAGGCGACCCTTTGACTACGATATAGCTTACTATGATATTTTCCTTTACGATGGACGTTTGAGCGATGGAAACACAGTGGATTACAACTATTTCTTCAAGGTCTTTCAACTCGGTGAAACGGCTCAAGTCGAATTATTGGTGATGGACAAGGTGATGTACGACTATTTTCTTACGCTTCGGGAAGTGGCGGTAGGTCAAGAGGGCAATGTTTTCGATGTCACACCTGCCAATCCAAACACCAACTGGAGTGGCGGGGTATTGGGCTACTTTGGCGCATTCAATTCATCGTATGCACACAAAATCGTTGAACCAAAATGATGGAACTGAGTACTACTGCTTCACCGACTGCCAAGAGTCGGTCTTCTTGTAGTCGAAGAGTAATAACAGGGGAATCACTAGCCACAGCAGGAGAGCCAGTCCGGTTACGGACAATGTCACTGCACTCTTGGTGGAGATCAGGAAGATAAAGCTTCCACCCCAGACGAATATGTTGATGGCGACAATCGTCAGCGTCACTCTAAGATTCTCCATCGTCCAACCGAGCTTGATTAAGATCTTCAACGACATGGCAAATGCAAGAAACAGCAGTCCTGCGACGCGAAGAATGCTGACGGCAACGAAGTAGTTACTGTCGGTTACGATGCGGCCGGAGCGTTCGCCCAGCGAGATCAATGCATCATTGACGATCAGGTGGGGAACCATTAATGCGAAGACGCCGCAAGCGAAGGTATACCAGATTGAAAAGTTGATCAGCCGCCAGGTCATGGAATGAATCTACCTCCTACAACATCAAACTGCAACACATCATCGCCAACACCGGTTGGTATTGTGCGTCCATAGTCTATACTTTCGCCGTCAGCCAGCGCCCGCGGCGGTAATAGAAGTAGAAAAGGATCGTGGTCAGAATCCCGGAACCGGTAAGAACCCACCACACCGCAACCTCATTGAATCCGAGGAGTTGTGTCAACAAAACTGCAGGCAACACCTGAAACAGCCAGGAATGGATGATGCTGAATACCATATATGGTGCATTGAGTCCGACGCCGAGGTGGATTTGCTCGAGCATCAGGAAGGCGCCGAAGAAGGGGAAGCTGACGGCGGTAATGCGCAGAATGACGAGACCGTGGCGCACGGTTTCTTCGCT
>CAUJJY010000091.1 GCA_963205155.1 Candidatus Zixiibacteriota bacterium
CAGTCGCAGTCATATCGCCGCCGCGGCTCGGCGAGCGAAATCACAGATCAATAAGCGTCGGGAGGAAGTCTAATGTCGGCGACCAACGACCCCGTTACAAATAGTCTTCTCACTCCCGCGCAGGAAGCCGCCTATTCAAAACACGGCACGGCGTTGGTCAATCAATTGCGAGTATTCCTTAAGACGTCCCGTCTTTATGAGCGCGATAACAAGAACTTCGTGCACCAGAAAGATTCGCTTTATCGACTCCTGAATGAACTGCTGGACGAATACGGCGACCTTACCATACAGGTCCAATCCGGCTACCTGTTCTTCTGCGGTATTCGCATAAAGACAGAGTATGACATTGAGTCCAATTCCGGATACCTCCTTTACCTGTTCCAGAAGCTGCATATCTCCGGTCTGATGATCGACGTCGGCGTCAGCGAAGAACATCTTGTGACATTAGCTAAAGTGCTCAACGACGCTGAAGACGCCGGAATCGCCGACTACCAACGGTTGAACCAGCAATTTGCCCAGCAACGGTTGGACTATATCGAAGTCCTCCCGCCCGTATACGAGACCTCGGAAAACATGGATGAGACACGTCTGCGGCGCCAGTTTGCTAAACGGACTTTCTTCTCGGCAATCAACAATCTCAAGTCCGTAGTCGGAAACATCAGCGCCAATCGCACCATCGACCTCACCCGTACCAACCGCATTGTCCACTCCCTGGTCGACCAGGTCGTGTCTGATGACCGCTACCTGCTCGAACTGACTGCGTTGCGGGCTCACGACGAATACACCTACCTTCACTCGACCAATGTCTGTGTCTACTCAATCTGCCTGGGGTCTGCTCTCCAGCTTACTAAAACTGAACTGGCCAATCTGGGCTTTGCTGCCCTCTTTCATGACATCGGCAAGACGCGGCTACCGCTCCAAATACTCAACAAACCAACCGAATTCGACGACGCCGAGTGGGAATTGATGCGCAAGCACCCGACTTATGGTGTTCTGGCGCTCGCCAAAACTATGCCGTTCGACGAGAATAGCTGTCGCGCTATGCTGGTGGCTTTTGAACATCACTTCAATCTTGACGGCACCGGTTACCCGCTGGTCCACTTCCGTCGCAATCTCAATCTCTATAGCAAGATTGTCGCGATCTGCGATGTGTTCGATGCGCTCACTTCCGGACGCGTTTATCGCCGCGACCCAATGTCGCCCGAACACGTTCTGCGTAATATGCTCGAACAGGCCGGACATAAGTTTGATCCGCTATTGATGAAGATGTTTATCAAGACTGTCTCGGTCTATCCGCCCGGGTCGCTGTTGCTGCTTGATGATCAGAGCCTGGGCCTCGTAATTGCCCGCAATGCACATGACCTCTTCCACCCGATCGTGAAAGTCATCGGCAACCTCGATCATCTTTATGAAATCGCTGAAGAGGTTGACTTGAGCCGGCGAAACGAGGTTGGTGAGTTCAGCCGACAAATCGTCCGCGCCGTCGAACCGCAGGAACTGCCGGTCAATCTGTCCACCTACGTCTTGCAGTCATTCGCCTGATTCTTTGCACGGTCGCCGCTTTCGTGACAAAACCGTGACAAGTTGCTCCAAACAGTAACACAGTAATGTCCATAGCCAATTCATGAACTCACCTTGACAATCCCACCGCAATTGTAGAAAATTGACCCATTCAGTGTACGATAGCAAGACGCACGCGTCTCTATCTATGTAGGCTATATCATTTGTACCATGGCAGCCCAAGCTGCGGGTTGAGGATCTATGACATCGAAACCACGCATTTTTGCATTCTTTTTGTTCTCGTTCCTGATTTTGACTTCAATTTCGATATACAGCATTCCCAGGTTGTCGCTTGAGCACGCCACCCCATGCGTCACCTGTCATGTCAGTCCCAACGGCGGCGGGATGCGCAACGAATTCGGGAATTTTGCTGTGTCCTACAACGAGCTGTGTCTGCAGAGCACCAAGAAATTGGTCGAGCCGTATCGCTTGAAGCCGAGGATCTCGGACAACCTTACCTACGGCATCGACTATCGGATGCTGTATCTCGAACAGGGCAGGTTTTTCCGAATGCAAACCGACCTGTACCTCAATGTCGAGTTGCTTAAGAATATCAGCTATAATCTGACCTTCGGGCAAACCTACGTCAAAGACAGCTACTTGCTGTTGAGGTTCAAGGATGAACACTATTGGATTAAGGCCGGTCGCTTCTTTCCCGCTTATGGACTGCGCGACCCCGACCACAATGCCTATGTGCGTACCGTGCCCCTCCTTGGTCCCGAACTGAATGTCGACGGTCTATCAGTCGGCGGCAATTTTTTCGGTGGCTCCAACATCACTCTCGAATTTTATGAACCAGAAGGACAACGCGTCGCCGCTCTCCACTCGTTCCGCGCCGGAGCATTCGGTTCAGTTGGCTTCCTGACCGGACTCTCATGGCGTCAATCAGAAGAGATCGACGGCGGCTATCTCGGCTTTCCGATATCCAAATCACTATTCGGGGGATTGTCCTATGACCGCTTCACTCTTTTGGGTGAGGTCGGTTCTGTTGGCAAAGGTAACGAGCAACGAACGCTTTACGCACAGATGGCATCGCGTATCATCTACGGACTCTACTTCATCAGCGAATACAATTTTCACGACCCGGATTGGAGCGCCAAAACCGGCAGCAACGAATTCTGGCGGTTCTCATTCGAGTTCTTCCCCATTCCGTTTGTCGAACTACGCCCGGCAATCACCTACATTGGTGAAGGTCCACGCAAAGATCAGGTCGATTTCTTTGTTCAACTTCATGTGAGCTACTAAATGAAAATGCTTCTGACGAAACAAAGATCGAATTGGCGCATATTGGCGCTTAAGTTTACTGCCCTTTGCCTGCTTGCACTGACTCTCTCGGCTTGCAGCGACCACGGTGCCGTCCTAAAGGACGACAATGGCGGCGGCCCACCGCCTCCCGATCCGACTGTCTTCTTCGGCGCCGACGTTCATCCGATCTTGCTGCGTTCTTGCGCATTTAACAGTTGCCATGGCGACGTCAACCCCCAACACGACCTCAAAGTCACCAGCTACGCTGACATCACGAAAGTCAGCCCGATTCATGGGCGAATTGTCGTCCCCGGCGACGCGGGCGTCAGCGCACTGTACATTTCCATCAGCCCCCGCTACCGGGAGCTGGGACTCGATTTCCGCATGCCGCGCTTTTCCGATTCACTGACCACTGCCGAACAAGACACGATTCGCATCTGGATCAATGAAGGCGCACTTGACAATTAGTCCAGAGAGGACGTTATGAAAAATAGCACCACGATCTTGATTCTCGCCGCTGCGACATTCCTTCTGACGACTACTTCCATGGTCCGAGCTGCAACCTATTATATCAGCGGCGCACCCGAGAGTGATAGCGTCGTCTTTGCCTCGGACGCCAAATTGGAGTTCATCGAGGGCAAGACCAATTCGATAGTCGGCCTGATCACGTTCGATCCGGCAAATACTCAAAGCCCTGCCAGCGGCCGTCTACGTGTCGATGCCGCGTCACTGAAGACAGGTATCGAATTGCGCGATGAGCACATGCGTGAACGCCACTTGCATACAGCGCAGTTCCCTTATATCGAGTTCGCACTTAAATCGGTCACCGGTCTGCCGCCGCAGCTTGCCGTTGCGACCACGGACAGTCTCTTGATCACCGGCGACTTCACCGTCCACGGAAAGACTTTGCCCATCACCGCACCCGCGACGGTTGAATTGTTGCCGGGGAAAATTGAAAACAGTCAGGATATGATTGTTACCGCTTCATTCGAAATCAAACTTGACGACTACGGCGTTCCTCGCCCAAAGATGCTCTTGCTGAAACTTGCCGAGACGATCAAGATTCGCGTCCGGTTTGTTGCTTCGACAACCAAACCAGTCGTTAGCTTCTGAATTAGAGCGCTAAATTGTTGATTTTGAGCAGCTTTTCGTAATCCTCCTATATTGACCAAATTCTCCCGATTCTTGCACTTTCATTTGATTGTCCCGGACAATTTCGCTATATTCGCGATATGCTGGCTACGACGCCACGATAAGGAGTTGCTATGAATGTCTTCGAATTTGCGATGAAAATGGAAAAAGATGGGCAGCACTTCTATGAAAGTGAATCTGCAAAAACCAATAACCCGGCCCTCAAGAAGATCTGGCTGCAATTGGCCAGCGATGAAGTGAAGCACTATGAAATCTTCAAGCGCTTCCGCGATGGCGATATCCACGAAGCCAAAGCCATGTCCGAACTCGGTACCCAGATTCTAAGTACAGCCAAAACGGTCTTCGAGTTATTGCCGAAAACCGGAACCGACTTCAACTTTGGTGACGATGTTATTGCCGCTTGGACTAAAGCCCAACATCTGGAAGTTGACACCGAAAAGTTCTATCGCGAAAAGTCCGGTGAAGAAAAAGTTCCGGAAGTCAAGCGCGCCTTCAGTCTTCTTGCTGACGAAGAGCACAAGCACGTCGTATTAATAGAGCATGTGCTTGAATTCCTGCACCAGCCTAAGAGCTGGCTCGATGATGCTGAATGGAGCAATATCGCCCAATAACCGGCGGCAAGGCTCTGACGAACTGAATAATCTCTGCAGGGACATGCTTCCGCCATTGGCGGCGTGTCCCTGTTCTCTCACTATGAATTCACAAATATCATACAATACATTCACGGAGGGAATTTGATGGGCAACTTTCGCATGGCTCATCCCGCAAACGAGCCGATTTATAGCTATGGACCCGGGACACCCGAGCGCGCAAAACTGCAGGCAGCTATCGCCGATCTCAAGTCCAAACAGATCGATATACCGCTGATCATCGACGGCAAGGAAGTCCGTGTCGGCGAAAAAGTCAAACTCACGGCGCCGCACGACCACTCTCTGGTGCTCGGATATACTTACAAAGGCACCAAGAAAGAGACCCAAGACGCTATCGCTGCTGCATTGGCAGCACAGCAGGCTTGGTCAGAAGTGCCGATGCATCACCGGATCGCCATCTTCCTCAAAGCCGCCGACTTGCTCGCCGGCCCCTATCGCTATATCGTCAACGCCGCCACCATGCTGGCTCATTCTAAGAATCCGTTCCAGGCGGAAATCGATGCCGTCTGCGAATTGGTCGACTTCTTCCGCTTCAACGCTTACTTCATGCAGCAAATCGCCGATATCCAGCCGATCAATCCTGATCCGACAATCTGGAATCGCATCGATTATCGCCCGCTGGAGGGCTTCATCTTCGCCGTTTCGCCCTTCAACTTTGTCTCAATCAACGGCAATCTCCCCAGCGCTCCCGCCATGTGGGGTAACGTCGCGGTCTGGAAACCTGCGTCGAGCGTCATGTACACTTCGCACTTCCTGATGAAGATTTTCATGGAAGCTGGCCTCCCTGCTGGAGTAATCAACATGGTCACGGGCAAAGCCTCCGAAATCTCTGACGTAATACTGAATCACGAATATCTCGCCGGAATTCATTTCACCGGCTCAACTCCGGTATTTCAGACAATGTGGAAGACCGTCGGCGAGAACATCGCCAAGAACAAGTACAAAGGCTATCCGCGCCTCGTCGGCGAAACCGGAGGCAAGGACTTCATCTTTGTCCATAAGTCGGCTGTGCCCGATCAGGTCGCTACCAGCATCACCCGCGGGGCTTTTGAGTATCAAGGTCAGAAATGTTCTGCCGCATCACGGGCCTATATCCCCAAGTCGCTTTGGCCATCAATTAAGAAGACTGTGCTCAAACAGCTTGCCGAAATCAAACTCGGCGACCCGACCGACTTCTCCAATTTCATGAACGCCGTCATCGATCGCGGCGCTTATGACAGCATCAAGAAGTATGTCGACTTCGCAAAGAAAGCCACCGATGCCGAAATCATCTCCGGTGGCAACTGCGACGATTCGAAGGGCTACTACGTCGACGCCACATTGATCGAGACCTCGAATCCCAAATTTAAGACCATGGAAGAGGAAATCTTTGGGCCGGTGATGACCGTCTACGTCTACAAAGACAGCGACTATGAGAAGGCGCTCAAACTCTGCGACGAAACGTCACCCTATGCCCTGACCGGTGCAGTCTTTGCCACAGATCGCGATGCCATTCTGCTCGCCGAGAAAACCCTGCGTCAAGCGGCCGTCAATGTCTATATCAACGATCAGCCGACCGGCGCGGTGGTTGGTCAACAACCGTTTGGCGGCGCCAGAGCCTCCGGCACCAACGCCAAGGCCGGCGCCCTTCACAATATGATTCGCTGGACCTCGCCACG
>CAUJJY010000092.1 GCA_963205155.1 Candidatus Zixiibacteriota bacterium
GAACCGTTTGCCGAGAAGTTCAATCGCGGCGATTATCACTCCCAAATGAAGATTAACGCCAATAACGCCCAGGGTTGGGGTGGCGGTCGCCGCGGCGACGGTTCCGATGGCCACAGCTGGGCCGGCGGCTTGGGCGTACTAATCGACTGCTACGGCAATGACGACTATTACTCCGGCAATTGGAGTATCGGTACGGGCTACTGGTTCGGTATCGGGGTCCTATATGATGTTGAGGGCGATGACAGTTACCGTAGTTGCTACTTCACGCAAGCGTCCGGGGCTCATTATTGCATTGGTGCTATCTTCGATGAAAACGGCAATGACCGGCACGAGTTATTCGAAACTGCGGGCGCCGGAATTTCGTTCGGTTGGGATTTTGCGGTCACATTACTTGCAGACTGGCGGGGTAACGACACTTACATTGGAAAAATCATCTCCATTGCCAATGCCCAGATCCGCTCCAATTCTTTCCTGTTTGAACTCGAGGGTGACGATCTCTATCAGTTATCTGCCGGTACGGATGGAATGGGCGAAGCCTCATTTCGCGAGGACTATCGAACCCCGCGTCCAGCCGCACCATTTCTCTCGTATGCGCAGTCCTTCGGCATACTGATCGATGCCGGCGGCACGGATCAATACCTCGATCATGTGGACAGCAGTTCTACCAATGCACCGCGAGTTGGTTGCAGCAATGGAGCTTTCTGGCTGCGCCCGGCAAAGGCGACTGATCGCTTCGGATTCGATAATTTTGGTATTGGAATTGACGCCGATTCCGGCGCGGTTATCGACCTCTTGCGATTTCCCTCGGCCACCAAGTAACAATGAATAAGGGCAGTTGTGACACTGCCCTTACTGCGGAAGTCTGGTTCTTAGTCCCTAAGTTGTCGACTGCGCGTTCTTTTTCAGCAGCTCTTCAGTCTGCCAAAGTAACACTTGATCAGCTGACGCATCATACCCGACATGACGATAGCGTATGACTCCGTCCTTATCGATAATGACCAAAGTGGGAATGCCGGTCACTTCATACTGTGATGCAATGTCTGCATTGCCGAACAGGACATTGAAAGTATATCCATAGTCTGCAAGGTAGGGGCGAACCTTGGTGGTGTCGTCTTCCCAGACATTCATGGAGATGAACTCAACACCTTCAGGTTTGCGCTCAACAAATTCCTGCAACAGCGGCATTGTCATTCTGCAGGGTCCACACCAAGTTGCCCAGAAGTCGATGACCACAACCTTGCCGCGCATGCTCTCGAGCGAAACTGTCTGTCCGTCAAGATTGACAAATGCATAACCGGGCGCCGGTTTATCCAACACTTCGGCGATTGCTTTGGCGCGATTAACTTCAGCCTCGGACATCAGCGGGGCAAGACGTTTCTCCCGTTGGGTCGCGGACGCCACCTTGAGGCGATTGACAAGGTCTTCGAAGCCGCCCAACGACCGGACCGCGCTCAATGTCTCGTTGCGCATCAAACGGCGATAGTCGCCATAGCCCTGATCAGCGGCCATATTGAGGTAGTTCAGGGATGAATCAGGTTGGTTCGCCATCGCGTAGATCTTTGATAGCTCGACCAGCGCGTCGCCGGGCTGACGCGAAGTGCCGACAATCGCATGTTGATTTGTAATCGCTTCCGCGTATCGACCCTGCTTCTTGAATAGCTCTACCAGGTCGCGCTTCACAGTCCCATTCTCGGGATGGGCTTCAGCAAATTTGACAAGTACGGATTCCGATTGTTTCGAATCTCCCATCAGGTTCAGAATCTCGGATTCCATCGCAATCGGGCGATACTGGTCGGGAGAGGTAACGCCAAACATCTTTGCATACTTCAGCGCTTCCGGATAGTTCTTTCTCGCTATGTGTATGCCCGCGACTTGCGGATAGGTTGTCGGATATGTCGGATCAGCGGCAATCGCTTTGGCATAGAACTCCAGCGCTTTCGCAGTATCCGGAGGATTGGCGGAAAGCATTGCGGCTCCCATACCGAAGTTCCCCCAGAAATACTTGGGATCAAGCTCTACTGATTTCTGGAAATACTCCGCAGCTTCCATTCCTCCAAGACAGCGACCATATAAGTAGGTGGCCATTGCTGACTTGGGGTTGGCATCGTACATCGCCTTGTAATATTCGTTCTTCTCCTGCTCGCGCTGGAAGCCATCGAACAACGACTGCAGGTCGCGCTGCAACAGCGTTGAATTGGGGTGCTGGGCTATGAAGTGATCGTAGACCCCCTTGTAATCCTCAAACTTCGCCTTGTCACCCAACGAAGCGGCAAGCGCTTCGATAGAGTCATTGACCGCCTTGATTTCTGTCGGTTCAACATAGACTTGAGCCGTTGGCTCCTTCTGCATCTGGCTGCAAGCGGCGATTAAGAGCACTGCCGCGCCCGCCGCAATGTAACGGATAAATTTCATTATTCCTCCAATGGAACAGATATAAAAACTACCTTCAATTCATTGATGATGTCTATACAACGTCACACAACCGGGAAAGTTTCCGATCACGCAACGCCCATCTGGACAATATCGAATCTTGTGGCATCGCAGCAAAGACAATTCTGCACAGGATCAAACAACCGGGAGCCGGCAAAAAAATGAGCGGCCGATTGGCCGCTCATTGTAAATACTGCAGGAATGAGGGTTTAACTAAAATCTTAATCCGAGCGAGAAGCGATGAACCGAGTTCAGGCGACCGAAGTCGGCAAACGCATAGTTCATGCTCAAATCCGTCGCGTTCCAAACCTTTAGCGCAAGTCCGGCGCCGACGCTGGCAGACTGCTCTTCTTGATTGAGCTGCCACCCTCCACGCAGGAAGAATGTCTCTTGAAATGCGACTTCTGCTCCGAATGAACCTTGCTGGTCATTGTCAGACGGGTCGCGCGCTTCAACGCTCAAGGTTAACCGGGTGCTCGGAGAATACTGGATATCATAAGCCGCGCCGATTCGAAAGACTAACGGAAGATCGTATGAATCGACATCCAAAACGCCCTTGGCATTGTCGTAACTCTCATTGTCACCGGAAGGATTATAGTTGAAGTTCAGTTCGGGTCCGCTGTACTTCATTTCCGGCCCAAGGTTCGAGATATTCATGCCGATGCGCAGGTTGCGATATCCCGGCTGCAGAAGTGTGCCAAAATCAAATGCGATACCGCTGGCGCGCTCTTCCGAGATCCTCTCGGTAATGTACTTGGCGCTTAGTCCGAAGGAGAAGAACTCCGTCCATTGGCGGGCAAAACCGAGAGTAATAGCATAGCTGGAAGCCGAAAACATCTTGCCTGTTCCGTCCGGCTGGTCAACCGTCGTGATTTCCATATCGCCCGAAGTCAGTGCCGTCACGGCACCACCGATACTACCGAAGCTAAGCGGTTTTGCAAACGCGACATAGTTTAGATTTACATTGGAGACATAAGCGATGGTGGTGAACTCCAAATGCGACTGCGTCAGTCCGCCCAGCGCAGCCGGATTCCAATACAGAGCATAAGCGTCGCCAACATTGGCAACGGCTGCTTCGCCCATCGCCGTGTAACGCGCCCCGACTCCGATCTTCAGAAACTGTGCTCCCGAGGTTCCCACTTTGGAAAACTCATCCGCTTGAAGCGATGATGCCGCGAAGAATGCGACTGCGACAACAATTATGAGTTTGAATTTGCGCATATTCGATTCCTCCTTGGCTCTCACTTGATTACCGCAAACTTGCCAACACGTTCCCCGACTTCTGATTCAACGTGATAGAAATACAAGCCGGGTGCGATGCCTTGTCCGTTGCTCGTGAGCATATTCCAGACATAAGTGCCGGAGCCGTCATGTTCGAGAGTCTGGACCAGATCACCCGCCAGAGTATAGACCCTGATCGTGGCTGTTCCGGGCAAATTGACAAATTCCAGTCGGCGCTCGCCTTCAACCGTTTCCCAGGCTGCACGTGCAATGTACGGATTGGGAACGACGCGAACTCTATCGAGAGCCGCAGCTGCGGCTTCCTTATTGACGGAAGGTACATCGAATACAAACTTGTCGTCAGCCCCGTTGACCGGCGCACCGCCGATTTCGAAAACGTCCCCGACATTGTAATTGTAGCTGGCTGTATCCAGTCGGAAGAACCAGACGTGCCCGTAAGGGAATGCCTCCGGATGAGACTGATCGTCATAGGGCACGTTGAGAATCGAGATGTAGTCGCGATTGCGCGGATCCCAGCCGGGGTTTTGACCATCCAGATGGAATATCTCGGCTATGACCTGCTGATTCGTCGTTGTATTCCACACTTCGAACGGCAGATTGATGGGAGTCACATCATCGTAGAATGAATATCCAACCGATCCGGAAGCAGTGAACCGCAGTTGATATGTCGAACGGAAGTTGACATCACCGCCGATCGGGAAGCCAAAAGCATCGCCCATCGGTCCGTAACTGAATCCCAATTCCAACGTCGTATCAGTGCCCGAGGTAAAACTGACCTGATTATAGTGACTCGGCTCTCGATCACCGTTGTAAACGTAGATCTGCACACCATCGACAATCGGAGCTTGTGCCGGATCCCCTGTTTGGTCGGTCAGATCATTGGCGAGTGTATCCCCGGTCGTTCGATTGAGCACATACCAGGTTGTCGAGTACATATCTTCCTTGAAGCCGACTTCGTATTCTTCGCCGCTAAACTGCGAGTCGTCGAACAGCACCGGTATTACCTCGCCGTCCGACGCAGTTGCCGAGCCATCGACAATATGTCTTAGTGTATTCTCAACCGGAACATAACCTGCCGGATTTGATCGTGGTATGGCGGCTCCAGCGTTGACATCCAAACCGGGACGTCCGTAAGCTGTCTGCAGCGAACCAACCCCGGCAATCGAATCTCCTTTATCAAATGCCACTACGGAGTACCAATACTCAAATCCATTGACGAGAGCCGTATCAACGAACGTGTGCGGAATCGGCTCTGAAGGATCTTCGACACGCCATATCGCCAACGGAACATAATCTGGGCCCAGACTGCCATCATTGTTGCGGACTAATCGTCCCCAGCTTGCGCCTTGATCGGTAGAGCGGTAGATCTTGTACCCTGCAAAATCCGGAGTACCGAGAAGCGGATCCACACTTTCTGGAGCAGCGTTATCCCAGGAAAGACGGGCCTCGCGATTGCCTGAAAGCACTGTCAACTTCGACGGTTTCGGCGGAGTCGGACCAACAAAGTGATTAGAATAAACGGTTTGAGCAATCTTGGATTTGTTGCGAAAATCTTCTTCGTCATGACCAGCAATAATTGCAAAACCGATTCTGATCGTCTTGCCGCTTTCGAGGCTGATCCCCGATGTCGCCTGGACATAATACTGGTCTGTTGGCGGCAGCGTCTCTTCAAATACATGATCCGTGATGTAAGCATACTTTTCACGGTCATTGGTATTGGCAATTCTCTCCCATTCGCCGGTTCGAAATGCCGTCATGCCGATGTTGTCGGGCGTCTCGATGTAGCGAGTGCCCATTACTCCGGTGACAACGCTTGCGCCCCATCCCGGGTCATACCCGTCGGCATCGTAGGTCCATGCCAGGTTCTGTGAGGTGTCGGAGGCGACCAGATCACCCAGCCGGCCATTCTCTCCGGTTCCATCGGGACCGCCGATGTCGAAATCACAGTAGAGTCCAAATGCGAAATTCTCGTAGTTGTTGGTACTCTTGTTGGTGATATCAAGTACGACAAACATGACGTCTTCATTGTAATTATAATTCCACTGGTAGATTGTCTGGACCATTTCCAGACCTAACAGTGATGAACCCAGTCCAGCATCGTTGAAGCGATAGATGCTTTCCTGTAGCGATGACGGTCCACCATTGTAGAAACTTTGCGTTATCGGATCCCAGACTTCGTTGTAAACCCACTGCTCTGTCTGCGGATCATAGTGGCGCCATCCGTAGGCCGGATTATCGCGGCCGGCACCGGCTGTGTCGCTGGGGTCATATTCATAACGAGTCGTGTCGGTTGAGAGCCGAATCCGATAGTCAGTCGCAGTTGCATATGAAGTCAGCGGCGCGTAGTCATCGTCGGAATCTGCCAGGAGCGTGTCACCCGAGACAACAACCGCTCCCATCCAGAATTTCAGTTCCGCAAGATAATCATGTCCGGAGCCTTTGGGCCACTCGCCGGAAGGAAATCCCAGGTGGCTTAAGCCGCCTATCGTACCCCAATTGGACACGGTCGTCCGTATATTGCCCTTGTCGTGGGTGATGAGATCCTGTACCTCTGGGGCCGGTACTTGCGTTCCGGCTGCCGCGGCATATACCTCACTGCCCGGTGTGAACAATAAGACGGCGACAAACGTAACGACTACAAGAAATCCGCTATGCATGGGTTTGATCCTCTGCACTTTCGCACGGTTTAGAATATCCATTCCAACCCCCATTGAATGCTTCTTGGCGTGTCAAAATTCTGGGGATCTTTCGCCAAGAGACGCCGAAGATCATTCACATCATCTGGAGTCGCGTCACCGGGCGGATCGTAGGTCAGCCCAAAATTATATCCGTCAACATCGGCGAGTCCGGTGCGCGAGTACACGTTCACCACATTGCGGCGATCCAACAGGTTGGTCACTTCGACAAAAAGACGGAGTTTGCTTGATGTACCCTTGAACGGATAGAAGTCCTTGTCGAATCGCATATCAACGCGATAGTTGGCCGGCATTCTGCCCTCATTGAGCCCGCCTAAACGCATACCTTGTTCATCTGTTCTCGTGTAGGGCATTCCCGACCCGTACGTGAAGAATGTATTCAGCCCCCACGCCGTCGGCATCTTGACGCCGAAGAGTTCTACTTTCTGGTGGCGAGGCACGCGGAAATCGACGTTGACGTTGAGAGTATGCCGCTGATCGAACGCGAGCGGGAATTCCTGAACTGGAATCACAGGCGCATCGTCACCCTGCGTGAAGTAGTTGTAGTAGAACTCATTCGCATCTGACGAGTTTCCTTCAGCTATCATGTAAGAATAGTTGATTGACCCGTTGAGATTTTGACTTCCCGTCTTAGTCAGCGCAAAGTCCAGACCTTTAACCGAACCATAATCACCATTATAGTATTGTGTGTAGGTCCCAGATGGCGCGACAACCGATCGGCTCGACACCAGATTGGTAACATCTTTGTAATAAGTGGTCGCGTTCAGGCGGACATCGTCAGCCAGTTTCTGGGTAATTCCCAGTTCATACGAAACTGTCTTCTCCGGTTCCATGTCCGGGTTCCCGACGATCGGGTATCCCGTGGTTAAATCAGCCTGCAAGTTTGTGAACATGAAGGGATATTGCGGCACCTGGTAATAGTACCCGTAGTTGGCATGAAAGAGCGTGTTCTCTGACACCGGATGAGAGAAGCCCAGACGCGGTGAAATATGAGTCTTGCTCTTGGAACGGAGCTTCGTCTGTTTCGTGCCGGGATCATCCCAGTAGTCAATCTCGGCATTGAGATAATCAAGCCGCAAACCGGCATTGATAATCATGTAGCCAAGCTCGATCTTGTCCTGCAGATAGGCGGCTGCATAGCTCGGGCCGACGTCATATTTCTCACCGTACGGCCTGACATTAAAGAACTGCTTGTTGTCCCAGATCAGACGATTCTGCCGGAATTCGCCGCCGATGCTCAACTGATGATACTTGTCGACTTGTGACAGGACGTCAAAACCGGCTGATTTGTAGGATGACTTCCGATACAGGTAATAGGGATAGAATAATGTGTCGTTCACGTAGCCGGTATAATAGTAGGCCGAGTCAGCAGAGTAGTTATCCTGAATCGTCCCATTGTAGAATCCGTTTCCATCGACTGAATATCCCGGCCACTTATCCCAGTAGACATCAAACAGATGATCCGGCGCGAGCTTGGTTGAGGTTTCAAAGTAGCCGGCTTTGAAAGAGACCACCGTGTTGGTTGATAATTGCAGCTTTGCATTACCGCCAAAGCGGGCTGCATCATTCTTAATCAGTCCGGAATTTTCGAGCGCGAAGTCGTATGAATAACCGTTTACGTCGCGGTGCTCATATCGCTCCTGCTCGCGTTCGTAGACGTTCGAATACACCGTGACCTTGAGATTTTGCAGCGGTCGAAGCGAAAGCTTGGTTGTCAACGTCCAACTTTCCGCCTGATTGTGCGGCAGATAACCGCCGTTGTTCCAGTACTCAATAGAATTGAAGAAATTGGCGCGATCGTTTCGCACGCCCGGAATCGGACCGGAAAGATTGAACACACCATAATAATTGTCGGTCCGTTCGGTGCCCTCGAATTCGCCGGTCTTGACATTGTATGGCTTGCTCAAACCGTCGG
>CAUJJY010000093.1 GCA_963205155.1 Candidatus Zixiibacteriota bacterium
CCGTCTCATCCGGCAGACGACTTCGATGACTAAGGAAGTGTTCCCGGCTGCCATCATCTTGGTGACTTGCTTGGTCGGTTTGCTGCTGCCGATCACCTCCTCCGGACGGAGCACGAGCTGGGAATATGAAACGCATAAACAGGCGGCGTTGTGGCTTAATGAACATGCCGAAGACGGGGCGAGCGTCGGCACGGGAGATATTGATATTCTGCGGTTCTTCTATGAGAAAGGTCCGGTGATCGATGCTTTAGGACTGGTGACACCTGCTGTTATTGCGCACATACGAGAACACGACTTTAGCTGGTATATCCGCGAATACAAGCCGGACTTTCTTGTCTTTCCGCACGCCTCACGGTCCGAGTTCGAGAGTGTCGTTGATGAAGACTGGTTCAATCAGCAGTACGAACTGCAGACCGTGATCGGCGATCCGGGAGAAGCAGCAGGAATCTACGAGAGGACTACACATCCCGGCGAGAACCGAGAGCCAGCCTCTTAAGGCACAGCCCTGCAATGGCGTGATCTCCGGCATGCTGGGCCACAAGAGACTCAATTGCTGCTAACAGCTGCCAATTCCGATTAAGGGCAAGCAGAGCAGGGTGCCGGACCGCCCAAGAAGATGAAACTGATAATATACACTGCGTCCGAGATGTTGATCGACCCAGAACAGTTGACGTCCGCAACCCAAATGGGATCCGGTTGTGGACCGCCAATAAACGTGTAATTGATGAGATAAACGACATCCGAAACAGTCACACTGCCTGTGCCATTCGCGTCGCCGCAGACAGGTTCACAAGGATCGCCTACGCCGTTTGAATCGGCGTCTTCCTGAAAGGGATTGTAAACACGAACGCAATTATCAAGCGGGCAAATCGAAGCCGGAAACCCAGGATCACCAAATTCATCTCCGTCTGTGTCGGTACATTCGTCGCAGATGTCGCCGGTTGAGTCGTTGTCATAGTCTGCCTGATCAGCATTGACAGCTGAAGGGCAATTGTCACAGATGTCGCCTAATCCATCGCCATCGGAATCTGATTGATCGGCACTCGCGACTCCGGGACAATTGTCTGCTGGACAAGTAGGGGTCGCATAACCCGGATCTGCAAATCCGTCGCCATCGGAATCGGTGCAGGTGTCACAGATGTCGCCGATGCCATCCTGATCGGCATCCAATTGATCGGGATTCGATATTGAAGGACAGTTGTCAGTTGCGCAGTCGTTTTCAGGATGACCAGGATCACCAAAGTAGTCACCGTCGGAGTCAATACACATCATCGTGCAACCCTGACCGAAGGATCCGACGAGTTCTCCGCAAGGACTCGCTGTCGGTAAGCAGGGCGAGATACTGCCCACTTCGAAGTCTAACTGCGCAACATCACAGAAGAAGGGGTCGACGCTGAAATTGTCATTGACCAAATCCAGACCGACGAAATCACCTATGTAGTTACCGCCGGAATTGCCATAGACGTCACTGCAGACTACAGAAGTTGTATCAGGGTTGACGCTCGTAATCACGGCACCGGGCCCGTTAAAGGCGATTATGCTCTGTGCAGAGAAAAACGAGCCGCCGTGATTTGTAATGACGGCGCCGCCAAAACCTTTGTTTCTGGTCACCGTACAGTTGTTTAAGTAAGCGACTGCGTCGTCAAAGATCTTGACTGCACCGCCATAGTCGGCGAGATTCGAATCAAGGAAGCAAAAGGAGAGATTTGCCAATGATTGATATAGGTCGAGACCCCCGCCTGCAACGTCCGCGAGATTTCGCCGAAATTGGGTTTGAGAGATTGTGAATTGTGATCCATCAGCTGCGCTCGCTGCTCCTCCGTATTTTGCAATGTTGTCCACGAATGTACAGCCGCCTATGCTGCATTGTGTACCTCCGGTGATTGCAACGGCGCCTCCAGCATATGCTATATTGTGCGAGAACACGCAGTTCTGAATCGACACTTGAGAACTATCAATGTAAATCGCACCCCCGCGGGTGATGCCGCCCGGTTTGAGGTAACCGTTGCTGAAAGTGAAACCGTCAATAGTTGTTCCCGAGGTAAGATTACCGGTTATTGTCGCAAAGCGATGCGAGTTAGTGTTTGTCGCCCCGATGTCTATGGTCACCGCAGCTCCGATCTCTGATCTTATTTGAAGGCTCTTGCCGGAAAGAACTATGTCGCGATTACCTGAACCGGAATAAGTTCCGGTCGCTACGACGACAACATCTCCGGAACTCGCCATATCGATAGCGGCCTGTATGGTGGGTGCTTGGCTTGGTACGTGTATCTCTGCTGCTGGTGCAATTCCGTATGCCAGCATGACAGCGGTGAGAATGCTTAGGACGAGGGTTCGCATGGATTCCTCCCGGCTATGACAAAGTCCAATTTTGCTATGGTCAAATATAGCAAAAAATGTCGATTTTGTCAATGCGGGAGTTAAACCGGTGGTGACGTCCGATGCGCCAAGAGTGAAAGCTGGATTCCGGTCCCGCTAAACGCGGGATTTCGCAAAGGCTCAACTTTCGCCGGAATGACGGAGGGTAAGCTCGCGCCACGGAGAGACCCATCAAAACAGAAAGAAATACCCGCCAGGCGTGGACGACTGGCGGGCACAATGTAGAGTGGCGCAGAGAACTGCACACCTATGCGAACTTTGCTGGATTCCCGCCTTCGCGGGAATGACATAGCCTACGCGACGGTGATGTCCTCGCAGAGGTAAACGTCCTGAATCGCGTTGAGCAATTCGACGCCTTCCTTCATTGGACGCTGGAATGCTTTGCGTCCCGAGATCAATCCCATGCCGCCGGCGCGTTTGTTGATCACGGCAGTCTTGACGGCATCAGCGAGGTCATTCTTGCCCGAGGCGCCGCCGGAGTTGATCAATCCCGCACGACCCATGTAGCAGTTAGCAACTTGATAACGCACCCAGTCAATCGGGTTGTCGGTGGTCAGCGTGTCGTAAACTTTCTTGCTCCACTTGGAGTAGGGCTTGCCGGAGGCTTTTTCGACAGCCGGGAAACCACCGTTGTTTTCGGACATCTTCTGCTTGATGATGTCGGCCTGGATGGTCACGCCGAGATGATTTGCCTGTGATGACAAGTCGGCGGAGACGTGGTAGTCGATGCCGTCGATCTTGAAGGCGGAATTGCGGGTGTAGCACCAGAGCACGGTGGCAAGGCCGAGTTCATGCGCCATCGCGAACGCCTGGGCGACTTCGACGATCTGGCGGCGCGATTCATTCGAGCCGAAATAGATCGTCGCACCGACGGCGGCGGCGCCCATGTTCCAAGCCTCTTTGATCGAGCCGAACATCACCTGATCGAAGGCGTTGGGATAGGTGAGGAATTCGTTGTGATTGATCTTGACGATGAACGGAATCTTGTGCGCGTATTTGCGGGACACACTTCCGAGTACGCCAAAGGTCGAAGCGACGGCGTTACAGCCGCCCTCCATGGCGAGTTCTATAATTTTCTCGGGATCGAAGTAATCCGGGTTGGGCGCAAATGATGCGCCGGCGGAGTGTTCGATGCCTTGATCGACCGGGAGAATCGACATAAAGCCGGTTCCGGAGAGGCGGCCATGCGTGAGCATCGCACTCAAATTGCGAATGACATTGTTATTGCGATCAGAGAGTGAAAGGACGCGATCGACAAAATCGGGACCGGGAAGATGGACGCGATTTTTGGGGATACCTTTGCATTTGTGCGTTAGCAAGGTCTTGGCATCGGGGCCAAGCAATGATTCAATTTGTTTTAGATTCAGCGGCATGAGTTACCTCCATGTATTCGAAAAATCAAAATCAATCTGACATAGCCGCAGGCAAAGGCGGCGTCTTTCGCTTATACCCATAATCTATCGGCTAATTGGGGCATAAGCAGTCAAAAAATAACGAAAGCGACAAGGCGCTCCAAGACTAAATCGTATCAGGAATTACGTTCGATAACGACAATAGCGGTTGCTAACGTGGTCGTGTGGCTCATCGACAGGTGAAATTCGAACCCCTTGATTCCTGCGACCGAGAGGCTGGGGACGCCGTCTCCGGACTGGGTGATGGCGATATCTTGCCAGCGGAGGATACGGATGCCGACTTGAGAGAGAGCCTTGAAGGCGGCCTCTTTGGCGGCGAATCGCACGGCGTAGGATGGGAAGGGGTTGAGCTTGGAGGAGCAGAAAATAATCTCCTGCTCGGTGAAAACACGCTTGAGAAATGCTTCGCCGTGACGCTGGTAGGCGAGCTTCATGCGGTCGATGTCGAGCAGGTCGATGCCGATACCGGCGACGGATGGCGGGAGGCTTGGAGTCATGACATACATATATAGTGGTTAAGGATTAGGGGCAAGGGGGAAGTTGCAGAAACATCCTCACGGCTGAAAGATGTTGGCACAGCAACGAGTTGCGGCGATTTCGAGATGGTTACAAATTGCATGCCTGCTTGAACAATAATCGGATTCTGACCAAAAGGTTATTGTGCGAATCAAGAACGAGCGTATATTCAGGTAGGTGTTAGAGAGGGGTTTATTTGAAAAATCTCTAACAACTCAATAATGAAGGTCGCCCCCAATTATGGTTGCGCGTCCTGCCGTGACCTCTCCCCTCAAGGATGAGTAGCGGGAGCAAAAAACTGTGGTGGCTTTAAAAGTCCTTTACCGTAACTGGATGAGGAGTTTTTTCAAATCTAAGGTCGATTTAACCCGGCCGCCCCTCTGACACCTAATGATAAGTCGGTCGCCTGGCCGATGCGAAGTAGCTGTAGAAGCCGATCTCATTGAGCGGCTGCTGAATCCCCAAAGTAATCTTCTCAATGTCAAATCCCACGACACTCGCTTTGGAACTTACCAAGTGGATGAATACTGCTATCAGTTGAGCAGCGGCTGCGACGGCAGAGCTGTCCATGGTTTTTTCGGCGCCCTTAATGACGATGATTCCGCCATTGGCATCAACCGTGAAGTGCTTGAGCACCGGATAGTGATCGAGAAGCTGATCCTTGGCCAAGCGCAGGACCTCGGCAATTTCAAACCGGGAGATCTGCCCCTGGAAATGCCCGAGTGCAAGGTTGATGGCACGGGAGATGGCGCTGACGTGCTCGGAAGTAAAACTGGCATTACGATGAGTCGTGACGCCATTAGGTCTGCGCATGGAAGACTCCAGCGTCGAGAGCGATGACTTGAGTACAAGATTGAGCGTCGTGGTATTAAGGTCGGGCTTGGCGAGGATCAACAGAGCGAACGAGTCGCCATTGTGTAGCCATAGCCAGCCTTTGTTGAATTTAGCCTTAACCTCTTTGCCGCGAGTGTAATGCTGGCAAAACTGTACGAGGCGGGCGCACATGGCGTCGCTTTCATTGGCGGAAAAGCGGGCGGGGAGGAGTTTGTGGAACACGTTGCTCTGCTTTTCCCACAAGAGGACGCCGGAAACGCCCATGACTCCGCGGATGGTTTCCATCACCTTGTTCATGCGGCCCTCGCAATCTTCCAAAGAGCTTCGAGAACTTCACGTTTACGCACTTTAGTATCGATCAACGCCGCAAGATAGCCGCCCTGGTACGGAAGGAGCAGAAGGTCGTGGGAGCCGAGATTCAGGATGCAATCTTCGCAATCACCCAGATTGGTTGTACGGGCGATATCGAAGAGGACGTTCGTCAGATTGCCGATCATCTCGGCGACAAGTTCGGCTTCGCGAGTGACTTTTTGCATCGAGACAAGCTTGCCCTCGGCGGTGAGGATGAAAGCACTTTGGATTTCGCTGATGCCCTTGATCTTCTCGAGCACTTCCGGTGAGTTCATTTGCTTGGGTTTTTCGGGACTACCGCTGGAGTGTGCTACCAAAGTAGCGGCGTGTTCATGAACAAGCGCGGTGACCTCGTTGTGCTGCTTGTTGATTATTTCTTCGACCGTGCGCATTTCTTCGATGGAGTCGATCGACTTGCCCCAGGCTTTCTGGATCTTGTGGATGACCTGCCCGGCAATGCTGACCGCGGTTGCCACACGCGGTTCGGGATATTTCGAGAATTCCGTTTGGATTTCGATCTTCTTGTCGCCGTGATTGACAGCCGAAAGGCGCCCATTAGGTCTATAACTACCCATAGACCACCCCAGCGCGCTTCCGGTTCAGAACGCGACTAATCCGGTATGTTAGGCACAACACCACACTTGAAGTATCGGCAGTTTGCGCGGGCGTTGCACAAGGTGCGAGTAGTTTTCCTGTCTGAATGTTTCATTTTAAAATGTGTTAAAATATGAACCATTTTGACCGGTTCCGCGTATCTCAAGGTAACCAGGTCAAAAGTTTGCTCAAAGTGTCAGAGCGGACAGCAATTGCCCCAGCATGACAGGCGGCTGCGGCCAAACAGATGAGCCTTTGAAGGAAGCGCATGCTGCCTGGGAGTGGCGTGTTTTCGCAAATCACGACTAAATAAGTCAACACGCAAATGCGGAGATGTGGCAAATAAAAATAGACGAAAATATCAATGTAAGCGTATAGAACTTGTCAGACCAAGTTGGACAGCAATCGATCTAATCATAGAATCAATAATCAAAAATTGCCGGTTTCGAGTGGAAGCAATGCAGATCGGAATCTGCTATAATCCGTCGGACGGCTGGAGGAATTGGAGACTCACAATGTTAAGGACGAATCGGAACTCGTTCCCACAAGTAGTCGGTGTGATCACGATTCTGGTCGTGATATTGACTGGGGCGTTGGCATTGCAGGCAGGGCAACTGCCGCCGATGGAGCAACTCATCAAGGATGCACACGCCGCGCACGAAGGATGCCTTGAGGCTAAGAATGCACATTTGCAGAGGGCTTCGTTCGACGCGACAACTCTGCCGCGAGGTGGTTCGGCGGATCAAGAGAAGTATGATGTGACTTACTACGATCTGGATCTGACTTTTGACCGGGCAAATGCGCTCTTGGTTGGAAATGTTGCGATGTCGGCAAATGTGACAGCACCACTGGCAGTATGTGAGATTGACCTCTTCGGAATGTTGCAGGTTGATTCGGTGAAAGTGAATGGTGCGTACGC
>CAUJJY010000094.1 GCA_963205155.1 Candidatus Zixiibacteriota bacterium
TCGGCGATGTCCTGGATCACCTGGCTATTCTGGAGAACCTGCTCGACCTGTTCCGGCAGCCGGTCCAGCGCATCTATAATCTGCCGGCCCTTTTCCATCGACATGTTCCGCTGTCGCGCCAGCAGAATCGTCAACAACGCCAGCACCGTCACCTGCGAGGTAAACGCCTTTGTCGAGGCCACGCCGATTTCCGGTCCGGCATGCGTGTAAATACCGCCATCCGTCTCGCGGGCAATGGTCGATCCGACCACGTTGCAGATTCCAAACACCGTCGCGCCTTTACGCTTTGCTTCGCGCAGTGCCGCCAGCGTGTCCGCCGTCTCGCCCGACTGGCTGATCACAAACACCAGCGTGCCCTGATCAATGATCGGCGAGCGATAACGGAACTCCGAGGCGTACTCTACTTCCACCGGAATGCGCGCAAATTCTTCGATCATGTACTCGCCGCACAGCGCCGCATGCCACGAGGTCCCGCACGCCGAGATGATGATGCGCTTCACATTGAGCAATTCTTCATATTTCAGTTTAAGACCGCTCAATCGTGCGGTGCCTTCTTCATAGTTCAAGCGTCCGCGCATCGAGTTGCGAATCGTCACCGGCTGCTCGAAAATCTCCTTGAGCATGAAGTGATCAAACCCGCCTTTTTCCAGCTGATCCAGATCCCACTCAATGTCGTGGAATTTCGTCGGCACCGGCATATTGTCGAGAGTCGATATCTGCACCCCCTTGCGCGATACCGTGGCAACTTCGCCCTCGCCAAGATAGACCACCTTCTTCGTGTGCTCCAGCATCGCCGACACGTCCGAGGCAATCAGGTTCTCCGTGTCGCCCAAGCCAATACACAGCGGCGAACCGTGCCGCGCCGCCACGATCACGTCCGGATCCGCCAGTGAAATCACGGCAATACCGTAAGTGCCTTCCACCTGCTTGATTGCAAGTTGCACCGCCTTGGTCAGATTGCCGTCATAGTATTCTTCAATCAGATGTGCGATCACTTCCGTGTCGGTGTCGCTCTCAAAGTGATGACCGCGGCGTTCAAGAAATGACCGCAGCGTCTTGAAATTCTCGATGATACCGTTGTGCACGACTGCGATCTTACCGGTGCAATCGAGATGCGGATGCGCGTTGACATCATTCGGTACGCCATGCGTCGCCCAGCGGGTGTGTCCGATACCGGTAGTCGCCGTGAAATTCTTTCCCTCGAGTATCTCCTCGAGAACTCTGATCTTGCCGGCCGCCTTCTCGAACACGATCTGGCCGTCGCCAATCAGAGCCATTCCCGCCGAATCATAACCGCGATATTCCAGCCGCTTAAGTCCGTTGAGCAGGATCGGGCTGGCTACGCGATCACCGATATATGCAACTATTCCGCACATGTGATTGCCTCTTTAAAGAAGTGTCTTGTTATCGAACTACATTGTCCAAATCGTCACGATTTGTATATCCCATTATACTCGTCTGGATAAAAGTTGTACGTAAGTAATTTCCAGATTGTCACCGGCAATTCATCTACCTAACTCCCCGGATCTCTCGACGGAACTCCCTTGAAAACTTCTGGTTCCGGAGCGCTCCGACCCTTCCAAATCCACACTAATGTGAATCCTGATTCAATTCTGCAATCCATTGCACTGACGTGAATTCGCTTATTGCCTTAATTAACAATAAGTTACGAGCCAACGCCCTTCGGCACGCCTTTTGAGTGTTACTGCATTCGTATGGAACGAAATGACTCTGCAAGAAAGTTACTCTGGTGTGCATTCGCACTGGTAATCATCACCGGCTTGGTTCTCCCAACCGAACTTTCAGCCGGCAACTATCCAAAGAACGGCATCTTTAAACGCCTCCCTGATTCCAAAGACAGCTGGTTCTACATCGACAACAACAATTGGGAAATCAAAGCCCCGGACAAGTGGACCCATATGATGGGCTCCATGGGCTCGACTGCATTCTTGAGCCGCTTTATGAACAAGTACGCCGCCGGCGCTTTGGTTTTGACCTTTGGGCTTTTCAAAGAATATGATGATGGCTACCGCGAGGGTTGGTCCTATCGCGACATCATTGCCGATGCCGTTGGCATTACCGCATCGTTAACAGCCAATGACCGATACCGACTTCTTTGTGATTATGATAGCGAGAAAGTGCTGCTCGTGGTCAGCATGACCATCCAGTAACTTGTAGCACAACTCTTTGAGATGAATGAATTAGTGCATGGGATTGTCATCCCGAGCCGCTACGCAGGCGAGGGATCTGTTCGTGAGCGCTCAAATATCACGAAACGCAAGCAACCTTTCAGAGGTTAGTGGGTGAGGCGGCTTTCGTTGCCGAGGCCGCCTCAAATTTTTCTTGCCATATCTGGGCTGCGTATCTTGATTTAAAGGCAGAAACCGGACAAAATGGCAGAAGACTGTCATATCCGTGTCATAAAAGACCAGAAAGGTCAAAGTTGAGAAAAATATCACTTGACCAGCTATTTAATTGAAGCTATTTTTTGTGAAACCTTTCACATTTTTGTGGAGCAAGCGACACTAAACGGGAGTCTATGAGAGAACGTAAGATATCTGAATCGACAATTCATCGGCTGTCGCATTACTACCGGGCACTAAACACCCTTGAGAAAGAGCATTTCGAAACCATCTCCTCCAAGGAGTTGGCGAAACGCGAAAAACTCACCCCCGCCCAGGTCCGAAAAGATCTCTCATTTTTCGGCTCATTCGGCACCCGCGGCCTCGGCTATCCGGTCAAGGAACTCAAAGGCCGCATCGCCAAAATTCTCGGTATCGATCGTACTTGGAATGTCGCCTTAATCGGCGTCGGTAACATCGGCTCCGCCTTGGTCTCTTACAAAGAATTCCAGCGCCAGGGCTTCAACATCAAGGTGCTCTTTGACTCCGACCAGCGCAAGATCGGCTCCAACCACAAAGGTATCACTGTCCTTGACACCGATCACCTTGAGGAAGAACTGCAGAAGAACAAAATCGAACTCGTTGTCTTGGCTGTTCCGGCATCAGCCGCACAAAACATTGTCGACCATGTCGTACATTGCGGCATCAAAGCCATCCTCAACTTTGCACCGATCAAACTCAAGGTCCCTGATGACGTTGAGATCCGCACCGAAAACATGGCGATGGAGCTGGAATACCTCTCGTTCACCCTTGTGAACAACAAAAAGGGCGAACGCAAAAAAACTTGACACCTTTGAACATTCCCCGTACATTTTAATGGTGCTATCTGCCCGCAAGGGTTGTAGCATATCATCAGATGAAGCGCAATCTTACTAAAATACTACTGTTGCTCGTCGCAACCCTTTTTGCTGTCCAAACAGCTCAAGCCTATTTCTTTGCCAGCGTCTTTATGGTTACCGGCACAATCACCCTCCAGGGCCGTCCCGCCGATAAGGACCAGGTCGTCGCCGCCTTTATCGGCAATGATAAAGTCGCCGAGGCCAAAACTCGCGACAACGGCGCCTTCGAACTGCAAATCCCCGAATACGATCCGACCAAGCCGGAAATCAAAGGCTACCACTCAACCGACGACGTCATCCAGGTCAAACTCGAAGGCAAAATCGCGAAACCGACTTTTAATCCCAACGCCGACAATCTCAAAATCGACCTCCGCGTCGAAACCACCCTCGACGTCAAGCTCTCCACTTGGGGCAAAATCAAAGCCCTGTTTAAGTAGTCCGCCGTAATTCAGTTATTATCACTTCCGTTCTATCATCCCTACATCGCCTGATTTGACCATTTTCGTTGACAAAAAACGCGATAATGTTATCTTTCGAAGAGTTACCCTTCTCTTCATGCGAGGACATTATGATGAGCATTTCAAAGGTGATATTGGGCATCCTTTGCTTGAGCGCTTCTCTCACTGCAGCAAGAATCAATGTTCCCGAGAACTATCCAACAATCCAATCTGCGATCGTCGCTAGTCTGGCTGGTGACACAGTTCTTGTCGCTCCGGGAGTTTATGTCGAACGCCTGGATTTCCTTGGGAAGCGTGTAAAAGTTGTTTCCAGCGAAGGCAACGCCGTCACTTTTCTCCGTTCACCAAGCGGCGATATCTTTGGCGAGCCTCTGATTCTCTTCGAGAATTCAGAACCCGCTTCCACCGAATTCAGCGGATTCACTTTGGATCAAGGTCGAGCCGCCGATCTCATTCTGGTTTCGAACGGTGCGAATCCTCGGATTCGAAACAACGTCTTCAGAAATCTCATTGTCGACTTGCGCATCATTCACGTTGAGAGCGCTGCGCCGGTCATCGAGCGTAACGTCTTCGCGTCAAACCAAGTTGGCAACGCCTGCTTGGGCATCACCAGCGGCACCGTCACCATAATCAATAATACTTTCGATTCGAATAGCCGGGGATTCTATTCGCTTTCGGCGAATACAATTGCCAAAAACAACATTGTCTCGAATTCGAGCGAGTATGGCGTTCACGGCAACTTTGCCATTTTGAGTTATAACGATGTTTGGAACAACCACCCTGATTATCAATTCGGACCGAGCCCAGTAAACAGCATATCCGTCGACCCCCAATACATGAACTCGACCGGTTACGATTACCGGCTTCTCGTGAGTTCGCCCTGTATTGACGCAGGAGATCCGGCGATGGAATATCAAGATCCCGACGGAACCCGCAATGACATCGGAGCCATTCCGTTGGTATTGTTCTATCATGGCGTTGAGAATTTTGCCATCGACGGATCATCTTTCCACCACGTCACCAATCATGTACCCACTTTCATCTGGCAATATCGCGACACGACGATCGAACCCCAGTCGAGATATCAAATTGAAATCGGAACTGACCTCGATTGGACCGATGCCGAGGTTTGGTCAACTGGCGAAGTAGTCAGCGGGGAGGGCACGGCCACTTACAACGGGTTGGAGCTGCTCGACGGTAGCACTTACTTCGGGAGAATTCGGGTCGGCAATACCAGTGTCTGGAGCAATTGGTACGGCTTTTTCATCAGCATGAATTCCTTGCCTACCATCCCGACTACTCTCACACCGGCAGTCGCCGACACCGTGGCTGCATCAGCAGTGGAACTTTTAGTAAATAACTCGAGCGACGCTGAATCTGATCCTATAAGCTATGACTTCGAAGTTTTCTCTGATTCTGCCGCCGGGCTCTTAGTCTATTCAGAGTATTCTGTACTTTCAGGACCATCGGTCACACGGTCACGACTAATCACCACCCTCCCACCCGGTCAAGACTACTGGTGGCGAACTCGATCCCATGACGGGCGCGAATATTCACCTTGGTCAGCAATGGTTCCTTTCTATGTCAGATCAAGTAAGAGTTTGCGCGTGCCATCCGAATTCCCGACAATTCAGGCAGCAATCGACGCGTGTTCCGATCTTGATACCGTCTTGGTCGCGCCGGGCTTCTATCCCGGCTTCATCAGGCTCGCCGCAAAGAACGTTGTACTAATCTCCGAAGCCGGTCCACTGGTTACCGTTCTCCAAGGACCGCTACTCGGTAATGCGAGGGAAGATCCGCTCATAATCTTTGATGGAGCCGCAATTTCTCGGACGGAGGTTCGCGGTTTTACACTGACCGGTAACAGTGCTGATTTCAATGTTGGAATCCACGGTGGTGCGTCGCCTGTCATTCAGGGCAATATCTTCAAAGGCCTTTCCGCCGGCATGTCGACGATACGCTGCTACGGTACCAATCCCCTGATCATTCAAAATGTCTTTTTCGACAATGCCGTCGGTTGGGCCTGTATCGGCGCTGAAACTGGCACCACACGCATCATTAACAACACCTTCTACCGAAACACGCGGGGATTCTATTCGCAGACTAACCGTACAATTGCGATCAATAACATCATCAGCAACTCCGCACAATATGGTGTGCACGGATACTTTGCGTCTCTCGATTACAATTGTTTCTGGGAAAATCACCCAAGCTATGACTTAGTTGAACCACTCGGACCTCACAACATGTTTGCTAATCCCCGGCTGGTTGATCCGGCTAATGGAGACTTTCGACTGCTGCAGGGATCACCCTGTATCGATGCCGGCAATCCCGATCCCCAATTTCTAGATCCCGACAGCTCGCTCAATGATGTCGGAGCCCTGTATTACCGGCGCGCCATGCCGATTGCCGGTTCGGTCACGGTCGGATCCGGTCACAACTTATGGGTCGTCGAGAACGAACCGGCCATTTACTGGAGCTTTGTCGATGACCCGGTGTTTTCACCCGCCGGCTATCATATCGAAATCGGTTCGGATAACAATTGGGATACCGCAGAATTGTGGAATACCGGTGAAGTCATCGGCACCGACCTTTCTGTTCAATATCAGGGGGAAAGCCTCATTGACGGTCAGGCCTGCACCGGAAGGATCCGGCTCTTCAACGGCTCTTATTGGGGTGAATGGATCAGCTTCATTTTTCGTTTGAACTCACCGCCGACCGCACCGGTGCCGCTTGGGCCGGGCGATATGCAGGAATCGCCGGTTGCAATTACCAGATTGCTGGTGCGGAATTCTAGTGACGCGCAACAGGACAGTCTGACTTACCAGTTCGAAGTGTATGCTGACGAAGAATTCACTCAACTAGTCGCTTCCCAACCATCAGTCGTTGGCCAAAGCGATTCCACCTTCACCATGATTATCCAGAACCTTGAGCCGCTCCGCTTCTATTGGTGGCGCGTTCGCGCATCGGACAACCGCGAGTTTTCGTCTTGGTCGGCGACAAGCTCTTTCTTCACTCGATTGCCGTCCGTGTACGCGGTTCCATCCCAGATAAATACAATATCCTATGCACTCGTGCTTGCCCAGGATGGCGATTCAGTTGTTGTTGCGCCCGGCATGTATATCGAGACTCTGGATTTCTTTCGCAAGCATATCGTCCTGACGACGTTTGCCGGAGCGGAACACACTATTCTGAGAAACACCGGAATCCTCATCAACTCCACGCCCGGGTTGCCGGCAGCAATCAGTGGATTTACAATGGATGGCACGAGTTATATATCGATTATCGATGGTGCTCAACCCGTCATTCAAAATAATCACTTCAAAAACACGATTAATGTGTATGACTTTATCATCCGCAGCTACAATTCGCATCCAATCATCAGGGAGAACCTCTTTGTTAACAATCTCACTCGCTACCAGTGCGTGATTATCTACAGCGGGCACAGCGAGATACATGACAATACTTTCTTTAACAATCGCGGTGGAATATTGTCAGAAACCAAACTAACCAGGGCATTCAATAATATTGTGGTCAACTCGACTTCCTCCGGCCTCAAGGGAAACTTCGGCCCCGCTGACTACAACTTGGTCTATAACTGCTCTCCCAACTTTGATGTTGTCGAGGGCCTTGGCGCCCACAACCTTTCCGTCGATCCGATGTTCATATCGATCGACTCTGCTCATTTCGAACTCTACCCCGAATCCCCCGGTGTCGATGCCGGCAATCCGAGTCCGGAATACAACGACCCCGACGGATCGCGAAATGACATCGGCGCTTTTCCGGCAGCCGACTTGACACTCGAAGCCTTTGATCTATTCCTCCCAACCAACACACCGGAAGTCGCGCTTGACAATCGCACACCAACATTCGTGTGGAACTCAACCGATGATGGTTACCCGTATTCGACGACTTCCTACTCGCTCTACTTGGCCAACGACAGCCTGTTTACCTTTGTAAACATAAATGACAGCCTCACCGAGAATAGCTTCGTTCTCGCCAACCCGCTCGCGTGGGGAACGCGCTACTGGTGGAAAGTGCGTGCACAACATCAGTTCAATCGTGAACGCTGGTCTGAACAAGTATTCAGTTTCCGTACCATGACACTCGGCGATCCCGACGGCAACGCCCGCATCGATGTCTCCGACATTGTCTTCATCGTTAACTTCATCTTCGCGCACGGTCCAGCTCCGGTACCTCTGATAGCTGGCGATATCAATTGCGATGCGAAAATCAACATTGGCGATGCCGTCTATCTGGTGAATTACGTGTTTTTGAGCGGACCGCCCCCTTGTGATGGCTTTACCACCATGGCGCCGACAATTCAATTCGGTCCGGGGGACAATTCGAATTATCTCGAATCAGATTCAGCACCTGAATCGCAGTTGCGCTAAAGATCACACTGGCAGAAATACAAGCGGGCTTGCCGAAAGTGGCAAGCCCGTTCCTTATGAATTTAATAACCGCCCTCTACATTCTCGGCAGCGCGCTCACCTTTACACCTACTCCAAATCCGGCCGAACCCTGCTCCTCGATCGTCACCGGCACAGTGGCGCGAATCATGTCATAGTAACAAGTTGATGATCCCTCTTTTTGCATATAGACGACAATCTCGATTGTCACATTCGCAGACCCGATAACCGCGTTCAGCGGAATCTCAAACTCACCAGTCGCATAATTGAAAACTATATCCGACGACGTCACATCAAACGAAACCACCTTGACGTCGCTCGAACGGAAACTGACAAGGTGCATCCCTTGCTCCAACATCCGATACCCATCCGGCATCATCAAAGCGATACTGATCTTGCCCGCACCGCTCCTTAATTTCGCCGGCGGCAATTTCATTTCCTTACCATCGAAGTTCGCCTTCGTCTGCACTGCAATCTTGGCAAGATGTGTAATCTGCAGATTGCTGACTTTCTGTGTGGCTATGTCGACAACGCGAACCTGCTGATTATTACAGTCGGCAACGAACAACTTCCCGCCCGCAACTGTCAAACCTTCCGGCTCGAAGAAACTCGCTATCGCCTCCGCTCCATTTACTGATCCTTTACTCCCGCTGCCGGCAACATCACTGATCGTCTTCTTGTTCGGGTCAACAACCTTGACTTGGTGATTGTAGCTGTCAGCCACATACAACATCCCGTTGTGATAGGTGATTCCCTGCGGATACTGCAACTCCGACCCGACAATCGTCTCGACTCGCCCGGCACTTGGATCAATCGCACGAACCGCTCCGTTTTCGCTGTCGACAAAATACAGTTTCGTCCCATCCGTCGTGATCCCGCTCGGCCGCGCCAGTTCCGCCTCAAGCAACGGACCGTCTGCCATTCCAAGTTTCCCTGACCCGACAAACGGCTTCAGTTCTTTCGATGCCAAATCAACTACCCAAATCTGATTGGCGCCCTCGACGGCAACATAGAGCTTGCCGTTCAACATAACCAGGTCACGTGGATATTTAAGACCCGTTGACGCATCCACTACTGTCGTCACGTCTTTCGACTTCAGATTCACTGCACGTATCGAGTGACCTTCTGTGTCCGCGACATATAATACATCGCCGTCAAGCGCCAACCCTTCCGGCCGGACAAAACGTGCATCCGCAATACTGCCATCCTGACTACCTCTGCGACCTGACCCGATGACAAACTCCAACTTGCCG
>CAUJJY010000095.1 GCA_963205155.1 Candidatus Zixiibacteriota bacterium
GACTTGTTTACTTACGAAAAGGAAAAGGAATCGCTGGCGGCACTGGGGTTTGTTGTCGAGAGCTTCGGTCCGCGACAGGTTCAGATTGAGGCGGTGCCGGCAGTTCTGGGTCGCAAGAATCCGGAGAATGTTTTCCGAGAGTTGCTGGATGATTTTTCCGATGTCAAGGGGGACGAGCAGAAGCGATTCCAGAAGAAGGCGGCCTCATTTGCGTGCCGGGGTGCGATCATGTCGGGCGACCGGCTGACCGAACCGGCGATGAGAGCGCTCTTTGAGAATTTGATGACTTCTGAAAATCCCTATGTCTGCCCGCATGGCCGGCCGACGATGATTCGCTTTTCCAAGCATGAACTCGACGTCAAATTCGGGCGAATTGGCTAAGCCGATTATTCCGGTACTGGTGGGGCCGACTGCGGTGGGCAAGACGGCGGTCGCACTCGAACTTACTCGGCGTTTCAATCTGGAAATTGTCTCCTGTGATTCGCGGCAGATCTACAAGTACATGAATATCGGGACAGCCAAACCGACGACAGAGGAGCTTGGGGGGATTCCGTACCGGCTGATTGGCTACGTCGAACCGAACCGCAGCTATTCGTCGGCACTTTATCGGTCGGATGCGGTTGTTGAAATTGAGAGAATTCTGGAGTCCGGAAAGAAACCTCTTATTGTTGGCGGGACCGGGCTTTACCTGAAGGCACTGACGGTTGGATTCTTCGCAACGCCCGACAGCGATGCGTCATATCGAAAAGAACTTGAAGCGGTCGACACCAACGGGTTGTATAAGATGCTGATGGGAATTGACTTACAAGCAGCGGCGAGTATTCCGCCGAACAACCGTATCCGGGTGATCAGGGCGCTGGAAATCCACAAGCTGACTGGTCATACCAAGACGGAACTGTCTGCTGGGGGCGAGTATCCGGAGCAAAAGTATCACTTTGCGATACTTGAACTAAATCGTTCGCGGGAAAAACTTTATCAATTTATAAATTTTAGGGTCGATAAAATGATTGGGGATGGATTGATCTCCGAGGTAGAGCAGCTGCTTGAGCTTGGATACGGTCAATCGCCCGTTTTGAATCAGACAGTCGGTTACCGCGAGGTAATCGAGTATTTACAGGGTCAAATCAGCCTGGACGAATGTATCGGGCTGATTAAGCAGAAGACCCGAAATTACGCCAAGCGACAGATTACTTGGTTTCGCCCTGAACCTAATATCGTGAGAATTGACCTTGATAGCGAAACCGGAAGGGAAAAACTCGTCGGCGAACTTGACAAATTAAAACTTGACACGTAAATATGCTAAGTCATATCTTCCAACGGTTTACGTTCTATTTAATTATATGGGAGGGAACGGGATGTTGCTTCGATTAAGTTGTCTCTTTGTTGCCGTCGTTCTCGCGGTAGCCGGATGTGCTTCGACAGTTCGCCAGGGCACAATGACAGTGTCGTCGAACGAACGCGCCGTCGCGAATACGGATAATCGCGCGGGCTACAATTCCGTGCCTTCCGATACCACTGTTTCCCTGCTCCAAGACGAAATGTATCTTCAGGCTCTCGACGAGCTGGCGTTAGCCGAGGAATACTATCAGTATGGTGCGCAAGCAAATGCGGCTGAACGCTGGAATGAAGCACAGTACAACTTCGAAAGATCGATCGCCATTCTTTCTGCGCTTGATATCGAGCCCGATGTCAATACCGAGTATGGACAGCGTTACACGAAGTTATTGGGAGACATTCGCTCCGAGTATAAACTGACTTTGCTTTATCTCGCGACGATTCCCGGGGAGACCTCGAGTTCGGCTTTTGTTGATCGATTTGAGGAGATCGACGACTTCGCGAAGTTGCGCGAAGAACGAGTGATCACAGATGTCGACAAGACAGAGACTTACGACATTCCGATCGTCGTTAATGAAAAAGTAGAAAACTGCATTATCTATTTCCAGACCATTGCGCGCGACTTTTTCCAGTCGGCTTTGACGCGTTCGGGTAAGTACACGCCGATTATGGCGCGGATACTTCAGGAAGAAGGTCTACCAACCGACCTCATTTATCTTCCACTAATTGAGTCTGGTTATAAGACAAATGCTTACTCCTGGGCGAAGGCGACTGGTCCCTGGCAGTTTATTAGTAGTACCGGCAAACACTATGGTTTGTATCGCAATTGGTGGTATGACGAGCGTCGCGATTTTGAGAGATCGACGCGAGCTGCTGCTCGCTATCTGTCTTTCCTATACGGCCGTTATGGTGACTGGTACCTGGCGTTGTCCGCCTACAATGCCGGTGAAGGTAGGATTGATCGTGCTACCAAGAAAGAAAACACCAAGGACTACTGGCGGCTTAAGACAATAGCTCGCGAGACTCGCGATTACGTTCCGTTGTTCCTTGCAGCGACTATTATTGCCAAGAATCCAGAGAAGTATGGCTTTACGGCTTATTACGATGAGTGTCTGGACTATGAGACCGTCACGGTCGGCAAGTGTGTCGATTTGCGGCACGTCGCCAAGTCAATTGGCACCACGCATGAATATTTACAGCATTTGAATCCCGAGCTTCTGCGCAATATCACACCCCCGGGAATTGAATCCTATCGTCTGCGCATTCCCAAGAATACAGAGACAGCGTTCTGGGCATCGTACGACAGTTTCCAGGAACCGACCGTCGCGGGAGTTGAGAAGCACACAATCAAGCGCGGCGAGTCCTGGGCGAGCATTGCCAAGAAGTACGGAATTTCCTCAAAGGTACTGGCAGATGCCAATGGCAGTTCGACCAAGAGCAAGCTGATTGCCGGCAAGTCGCTAATGATTCCGATCAAGAATTCCGAACTGGCGCGCGCAAGCAATTCAAATCGTAAGTCGTCGAGTGCTTCTTCCAAGACCAAAGCCAGCGCAAACGGAATCTATACGGTCAGAAAAGGTGACAACCTTTCCCAGATTGCTGAAGCTCACGGCACCACGGTGAATGACCTGCGGTCGCTGAATGGCATTGGTCCTTATGCCGATTTGCATCCAGGACAAAAGCTCAAGGTCAGTTCGAAAGCCCAGTCCAAGTCAACCAAGTCGTCCGGCAATAAGATCATGTCCTACAAAGTGAAGAAGGGCGATACATTAGCGAAGATTGCGCAGAAGTATGGCACCAACACGCAAGAGATTGCCTCGATCAACGGAATTCATACGATTGATCATTTGCGAATTGGTCAGCTTATCAATGTGCCGGCCAATCAGCCGGCGGCGAAAAGCAAGTCGACCAAGTCCAGCAAGGGCGGGGGAATATTGGTTTACGTGGTCAAAGCCGGCGACACGCTATGGGATATCGCCAAGAGCTTTGGTACGACGGTTGAGGACATTGTGACGCTGAACAAGCTGCCTTCGCGCAAAGTAAAGATCGGCGATAAGATAAAAGTTAAGCGCGGTTAGAGAAACGAGCAGGATGGCAAAGGCGCGGGACATAGTCATTGGAGTGATCATAGCAGGAAGCTTCCTCGTGTTTCTGGGCATGATCCTGCTGATGTTTTTCCTCGGCCGCAGCGGTGACGGCGGGGAATTTTCGTTTGGCTCTCTGGGCAGCAGCGTAGCGATCATCAATCTCTATGGCGTCATTGATTCGCCGACGGAAATCGTACGGCAACTTGACCGTTGGGGCGATGACGAAAGCGTCAAGGCGATAGTCATCCATATCAACTCGCCCGGTGGCGGAGTAGCAGCATCGCAAGAGATCTATGAGAAAGTATTAAAGGTCAAGCGCGAGTCGGAGAAGCCGATTATTGCGTCGATGGAATCGGTCTGCGCCTCGGGCGGGTATTATGTTGCCGCGGCCTGCGATCAGATTGTTGCGGATCCGGGGACTGTCACCGGGTCGATCGGCGTGATTTTTCAGTATCCGATAGTGGAAGAGATGTTTAATAAGGTCGGCATCCAGTACCAAACGATAAAGTCGGGTGGTCGCAAGGATATCGGCTCGCCGTTCCGGAAGCCGACCGAAGCGGATTCAGCGGTATTTCAGGCGATTGTTGACGACACCTATCATCAGTTTGTGGATGTCATTGTTGCCAACCGCAATTTGCCGCGCGACGAGGTTCTGAGAATTGCCGACGGCTCGATTTATTCCGGGCGGCAGGCGCAGCAGCTGGGACTGGTGGATTCGTTGGGGACATTTGAAGACGCTGTTGACTTGGCCGGGGAAATGTGCGGATTAGGCGAAGATCCCGACCGAGTGCGGGAGATACCGCGCCGCAGCGGCAGTATTTTTGATTTGATTGAAGGGTTATTGCATTTAGATATCAGCGGATTGATAGATAAGAATCAAGGACTGATCTACCCGCAGCTTCGGTACATTTTCAACTGATCGGGTTGAGAGTCGGATAATCAGGGAGTGGAAGTAAATGATAATGGATAATGACAAAAGGTGTAGAAACCTCTGGAGGAGAGTGACCCGACATGACCAAAGCTGATCTGGTGGAACGTGTCGCCGAACGGACCGGCCTGACCCGCACTGATGTCGCGGTGGTCGTAGATTCGTTTCTGGATACGATTAAGAAGTCGATGGAGGAGATGCAGAACATTGAGATTCGCGGCTTCGGAACCTTCAAAATCAAGCTCCGCAAGGCGCGCAAGGCGAGAAACCCGCGCACAGGAGACGAGGTTCCGGTTCCTGATCGCAAAGTTCCGGTCTTCAAGCCGTCGAATGAGTTCAAGGATCTTATCACAAAACTACCTCTGGAAGGCCAATAAATTTACTTGCGCTGACAGACGGGATTGCTATATTGCCCGTCTGTTAGTTTCGTTGATTGGTTTACGGAGGTTGAATGCCGAGCGGCAAAAAGCGCAAACGCCAAAAGATTAAGACTCATAAGCGTAAGAAGAGAAGAAGACGCGATCGTCATAAAAAGAAGATCTAGTGCCTAAAAGGACACGCGTGAGCGTGTCCTTTTGAGCATCGGGGCGGCTGTTTCTCTTAGAATTCCTCGTTACGTCTCCAGTTTGGTTCGCGGGAACACGGCTGGGCAGTGCCGACTTCGGCATGCCGAGCGGTTTGTGCAAAAGGCAGACGGCAGACGGATTGTCGTCGGATGACCGATCGGTCGTTGGACGAAATTGAATTGACAAAAAGGGTCTACATTATATATTTCTATCATACACAACGCCATATCCTGCTCGTTCTGGACTAAACTCAAATCGATGAGTCCAGGTCACCGCTCGTTCTGTTTTGGCGAATTGAAGCAAAACTGCAGACGACTCGAATCGGTTGATTTGAGAAGGAGGAGACATGCAGAGAGTCCTAATGGTTCTCGTGGGGACAGTCCTCGTTTTGTTTACCGGAGGGCAAGATCACATTTCATCCGCTCAAGAAGTTGCCAAGAGCTTTGATGTGGCGAAGGCACAAGCGCCTGAGATTGTGTGTGGCGACGCTGATGGGTCAGGCGAGGTTGATTTGGGGGACGCGATTTATCTTATCAATTATCTCTATGGCGAAGGATCTGCGCCGAATCCCCGGCAGACCGGTGACCAAAATTGTGATGGCAAGATTAATATCGCCGATTGTGCGTATCTGATAGCCTACATTTTCGATCTCGGCGGCGAAGCGCCTTGTTGCCCAAGTGACGCCAAGCATTGTCCGCGGATTTATACGACCTCACTCGATTTGGAGACAGCGAAGCAGACTGCCGACCTGGCGCACTGGGCCTATTTTCCCGTAAGTGATTTCAGTAGCGGGAGTATCGTTGCTGAATGTTGGGAAGCTATCACCTTTATCGATTCGGATCCCGATTTCGAGTGCGACGTAGTTATTACTGGTCAGGAAGATACGCAGTTGTTTCTTGCCCGGGATCCCTGGACAGATGATGTCGTTGTATCTTTTCGGGGTTCCGGACCGCTTGCAGACTGGATAACGGATGCCCAAGCCGCTAATCCTGCCGATTGGGTGTTTGAAGACGGCACGGTTGTTACGAACGCCGTCCACAAGGGTTTTCTCTGCGCCTACCAAAGTGTTAAGTCTGAATTGAAATTGGAGCTGGCTAACTTCATCGACGGCGTGGAGGCTTCGTCCACCGCGCGCGTCTACTTCACTGGACACAGTCTTGGCGGGGCTCTGGCAACACTGGCTGCGCTTGATTTGTCTTCTTGGTTGGTGGAAGACTTCGGCTATAACCGCGACAATGTTGTGCTGTACACATACGGCGCGCCGCGATCACTCAAGGAAAAGCTGCTTGCCGATTTCCGCGATCGCGTTCCCAATGCGCATGCGGTAGTGGAAAAGACGGACCCGGTTCCTTACTTGCTGGCAAGTTATACCCATATTAACAGTCTAATCGAGATAAATTCCAAGGTGGACGACAACGACATTCCGAAGAAGACACGGCTGGAATATATCAACGGCGAGTGGTTGACAGGTTGCGGTCCTGCCAGCGATCCGGTGCCGCCAGCCTTTAATTTCTACGGCCACGATCACAGGGAATATCGGAATCGGCTTGGCCTGGTTGTTACTCCGGGACTGCCCAAGATTGAGTTGGTTGTCAATAACGGCTATTTCAAATATCAATGGAGCGGCGATGTTCAAGGACCGTGCGACCGGGTAGTTCTTTGCGAAGACTGCCCAAACGTGTTCACGGAGGCTGAATTGATTTTGCGAAGCTGGGAATGGGTCGTCCATGGTAGTTCGCAGCAGACATTGCTGCCGAAGCGTGAAGGCATGCAGGTTGCCTATTTAGACGGCTACAATCGCGTTCTCAATACAACGCCACCCTATGTTGCCAAGACGCCGACGACGTTGACAATCAAGAGACGACCGCTCGGTGTACTCGAAGCAAGCTGGAAAGTTTCGGATGAAGGACATCACGACTACGTTGCGCTGTACAACAAGAATCCCAACACTGCGGGTCCGAGCGGATACATGGCCGGCACGAAGCACCTGGTTCTGCCTGACATCGATGACCGGCATTCCTGGACCAGGATCGGCGGAACCTACTGGATCGCTTATGTCACCGCAGATGCCGCAATCGGAGGCAAGCGGCGAATTTTGCGCGTCGCTGGACCGATAAACTAGACTCCTGTTGGGAATTTGACAAGATCGCCCGGTGTCCGTCTTGATGATAGACAGGATTATCGTTGTTGCCAGCCTGCGTGTTCGATGCTATATTGAAAACAGGCGGCAGGAAAAGGAGTCGAGGATATGACGAGGCACAAGATCGTTCTGGCGGCGCTGTTGGCGGCAGGAGTGATGGTTTCCTCTGCGACGGCGGCAAGCAATTCGTGGTTTAATCTGCACAATCGGGCGGGGCTGTTTCTGGAAATTCACCGGGCGAGTCTTGAACGGAACAATGAGTATTATGATCAGGCGAGTCAAAGCGGGTGGGCTTCGATTATGAGTTTCAATGTGCTTCTGAAGGACAATATTCATGCGGTGGCGGAAATTCCGATTGCGGGCGCGGCTTCTGACTGGAGTTACGCCGGAGTTGAAGGCGGCTGGCACTCGTCCGATGCGACGGTCGGCAACCCGTACCTGGGATTTGCGTGGTCGAATCCGGGGAATTCGTGGATTTTCGAATTGGGGATGATGATGCCGGTAATTCCCGGGGATGCAAGTAGTCCGATTACGCAGGTTGATGCGATGTTTGTCGATAAGCGGGAGGCTTTTGATCCAAAGGTATTCGGCATGGAAATTGGCCTCGGATATCGGGATGTGAGCTGGGATGGATTTGTCTTTCGGAGCATGGCGCGGGGAATTCTTCAGGACGGAATCAGCGTTGATGTCGAACTTGATGCGGCGCGGGAATTTCGCAGGGCGTTCTTCCAGATCAGCTATGTTGGACGATGGCGCGCAGTGACAACTGAAACACATCCGGCTTATGCGGAAGATAGTTATAAGAGTGACAAGTTCGCCTCTCAATTGATGTTTGCGATTGGGCCAAGGACGGACAAGTTGGAGGCTGGTATCAGCATGATTGTTCCTCTGGAGGAGTTTAACCCGTATGCTCCGAGTGTGGTTTGGGGGTTGAATTTGCGGTGTTTTATTGATGTGATGCCTGCTGGAGAGAGCGGGTTGGAGTAGGCGGGTTTGGGTGTATAAGGCCCACCAGGCGTGGACGTATAGACTGGTCCCACCCTG